>JAPYQX010000268.1:350-4353 GCA_029937135.1 Nitrospinota bacterium | reverse complement strand
CCACAAATAATATCCCAACCAGGTGAACCCAGGATGGGTTCTCGCCGAGGATGAGGATGGCAAGAATAGCGCCCAAAAGAGGTGAGGTTCCTTTAATCGGCGCGGCGCGGGCTACACCGATCTTGGAGATTCCGGTCAAAAATAAAATGAAGAACATGCCGGGGTTGCAGGCGCCCCCCGCGACCAACCAAA
Organism: Nitrospinota bacterium; assembly: GCA_029937135.1. Classification (GTDB taxonomy): domain Bacteria; phylum UBA8248; class UBA8248; order UBA8248; family UBA8248; genus UBA8248. Next base: position 4,161 of record JAPYQX010000268.1, on the reverse strand, counting down.
GATAATGAGTCCCCAGGGCGGGGAAGGGCGTCTGCAGGATCAAAATAAGGATCGAGAGGAATAAGAACGAACTCGCCAGGGTGATCGTTGAGCCTACATAAGCGTTAGTCCGCTGTAGGCCTGCACGGGCGGCCATATCCGCGCAGGCGTATGAAAGGGCGGCGGCCAACGCAGCAAAAAGCGCAGCATCGATCTGCAAAAGAGGACCTTTCTGAAATTACTCAAGATAGAGCCTGATGGATTCATTGTACCGAAAAAAGCCTTCGGCGGAATTAAAGGAAGGCGAAATCAGGCAAGGTCAATCCCAGAGCATGGTCTCCTCTCCTTTGAGCATGATATTCCCGCATTTGGGGCACATTCCGGGGTTCTCCCATCGCTTGGCTGGATGACCTTTAAGGCTCTCGAATGATGTCTTTGGCGGGTATTTTGCCACGCTCATATCTCATCAAGCGACCTTCTTAAGTTATTGAATCTGAGTGGGAGCCACTTTTGCGAAACACCAGTATAGACTTCGATTGATTTTTGGACAGGAAGGCATAAATTCTGTAAATTTTTCAAGAATCCAATATTTTTGGGAGCGTAGCCCCTGGGACACGACTCCGGATCTGCGCGACCCGTATACCCCTCAACCGGGAGGAAATGATGGAACACTCAGAGATGTACAAAAAAGGTCTTGAGACGCGGGCGAAGGTGTTCGGGAACGAGGGCGAGGAGAGGCGCAAATGGTTTGTCGAGATCGAGCCCGACATCGGCCGCTACGTCACCGAATTCGTCTTCGGAGAGCTCTACAATCGCCCGAACATGGACCCCAAGACGCGCGAGTTGTGCATCCTCGCGTCCCACGTATCGCTGGCCAGGAAGGCGGAGATTGACCACCATGTCCGCGCAGCGATTCGGGTAGGGTGCACCAAAGAGGAAATCATTGAGGTCTTCATCCTCATGTCCGCCTACGCGGGCTTCTCGGCCATGCATGCCGGACTCGAAGCGGCCCGCCCCGCCTTTGAGGATCTCGGCCTCATCCCCAAGACGAAGACCTCGGCCTAGAGGGGGATGACGATTTAATTCAAACATTCTGGTTACCGCCTACCCTGTGCATGGCGAATCACTAATTCGCCACGCACACCTAATGCCTGGTCTTATTTTTTAACCGGATAATCAATCAGGTAAACAAGGGAGTTATAAATGGAAAACCAAATCAGACGAGTTGTCACCGGCCACGATGCAAACGGCAAGGCAATCGTGATATCGGACGGCCCCGCGCCATTCGTCCACATCAATCCGCGAATAACCGGACTTTCGTCGATCGACATATGGCGAACCGGCGATATGCCCGCGACGATTGTCGCCGAACACGATGAACCGACCCTGGGGCCACGCCGGCAGTTGCCGACTAAAACCGGCACGGTGGTACGCATCACCCGATTTCCACCCGAGACCGACGAGGTCCGCAATATGAGTGTCGACGACGCAAGGGCAGCCTTCGACGCTCTGGGCAACGAGGAGGGTTCGACCTTCGGGCGGGGCGGCCACCACCCACTAATGCACCGCACCGAGACAATTGACTATGCGATCATTCTGTCGGGTGAGATCAACATGTTGCTCGATGACACAGACGTTCTCTTGAAGGCAGGCGATGTTGTGGTGCAATGCGGCACCAACCATGCCTGGAACAATCGCTCCGACCAAAATTGCGATGTCGCGTTCGTCTTAATTGACGGAAAATTCGATTCTGAACTAAGAGAAACTTTGCAGGTTGCCGATTAACTCAGAATCCATGCGTGGAATGCTACGATTTGCGGAGCACAGGGAGACTCACTCATTAGGAGTTATTCCATTTCCTGGCGCATGTTTTCTGACTATCGCCTACTACCTTTATCTGCGTCCTGGGTATTAATGGCCGAGAGTAGGGCGGTGACGTATCGGTTCACCGGGGTGTCGATTCCATGGAGCTCCCCGATGCGTACCACCGCGCCGGTCATCCCGTCGGCCTCGAGGGGGATGCCCGCCCGCACGTCTACGAGCATCGAGGTCGTCTGATCGAATCCGGCGGTGAACTGATCCTGGGTGATTTCCCCGGCAATATTCTCCGGAAGGTTGGCCCCCTCTGCTCGGCCCACCGCGGCGCACTCTTCCACCAGAGCACGGCAAAACTCCGTGACTCCGGGCGCGCGCACCACTCCGCGTCCCCGGCCGGTAAGCGCGGTGGCTGGGTTGCGGGCGATGTTGCCGCACAGCTTCAGCCATTTCGCCGTCACGAAGTCCGGGGTTGTCTTTACTCCAATGTCGCTCCCCTCAAAGAGCGCCTCCAGCGCATGGCCCTCTTCGGTGTCGGGAGCGAGAAGATTGGACATGGCGTTCTGGCGCACCCGGCCCGGCGCTAGCCGGTCGGCCGGGCACTGGACCACGACGGGAAGCACCCGCGCGCCGTGGGCGTAAGGGGTGGTATTCTCGATGTGCTCGACACCGTTCTGGAGGACGGCGATGACGGTGCCCGGCCCCGCGAGGGTGCGGAGCCAGTGATCCACATCCTTAATCTGGTGGCACTTCACGGCGAGGAGAATCCACTCGGCAGGTCCAGTCTCGGCGGGATCGGTAATGCATCGGGCGGGCGCCTCGATAATGCCCGAGGGTGTTTCGATATGAAGTTTCTCAAAGGTTTGGCGGACGCAATAGGTAACATCGTGCCGCTCCAGATTCGAAAGCCTTGCTCCGTATATGCACCCAATCGCGCCGGCGCCAAGTATCGCTATCTTGCTCAACGAACTCCCCCTCCGGAAATGAAAATCTCCACTCGTCTCGCTTGCTCATTCAAACAATAAAATTTCATTCTAATGCCCCTGGGTAGCTCTTTTCAGCCTCCTCGGCTCCCTTTGCTCTTTGGTGGTCTTCGTTCAAATCGCCACTTCCGGCTGGGCTTTTCACTGTGAAGAAAGTAGCTGGTCCGTCCAGGGCGCGGCTCCTGTGCGCCACCCCTCGAGGAATATGAATCAAATCCCCACTCTCGAGAATTCGCTCCTCATCACCCAGGATATAGTGAAGTTTTCCCTCAAGAACCAAAGTGAACTGCTCCTCGTTAGGCTGCTCATGGAGCGAAGGCCCCACACCCTCGGGCTTGGTAACGACTCCTGCTTTCATTAACTCTCCCGGGACGCTTTTTTGGATAGAATCTGATTCAGAAACTTTTTTGCTCATCTCACTGATTTTATAAAATGGCATTTACTCTCTCCTGTGCATGGTGAATTCCTAATTGCGAATAAAAGGAGACCGAGCAAATCTGATTTCCCTGATAATTCTAAATAATTCCACTAACCGAGAGCCATCTCCGGCGGATTCTCAAGGGCTGGGTTTCCTATTACAACCAGACCAGACCGCATTCAGCACTTGGGCCGGGAGTTCCCGAGCCGAAGAACACACCCCTACCCTTCCAACGGTTCCGACATCGAATTGCTAATGACCAAATAGTCGTTTCTAGGCCGGTGTTGAATGGACTTCATCATGGATATGGCCTCATCCCCCTTACGGCGTGAAGGTAGATGGAGTTTTTGCGGAGCACAAGTCATTAAACCGTTTGGATAGGATTTTATCTAATTTTAAAGCATTGAATTTCAGGGAGTCCATTTATTGCCGGGCAAAGGTCTCTAAGTCAGTGCTGAATGGTCTTCACCACGATTGCCGGATGGCTCCTCGGAAGCTCATGTATTCCTATTGCAAACATGTTCCAGAGGAAAATCCCTACTCGAATCGCCCGGGCAACCCTCCAAGGACCCTCTGCACTTCATGAAAAGCGACAGGGTCTCGACCGGCGAGACCC
>JAPYQX010000268.1:0-340 GCA_029937135.1 Nitrospinota bacterium | reverse complement strand
GACCCATCTCGCAACCCGCCTGCACAAGTTGTAGCCACAGACTCGTCATCAGCATCGGGGCGCCGTAGCGGTTCCCTTGCTCGAGCATGAGGCGAGGGGTTTCAGTGGACATCCTTCCCTCGGGCGTGTAGTCGCCCCGGATCATTTTCGGCCCCTTGTCGATCATGGTTTTCGAGCTACAGGCGCCGTCCTGAAGTACGGTGAGCAAATTGGTCAAATCCATTCCCGCTTTTGTCCCGAGCAGAAAGCCCTCTCCCAGCGCAACCCGATTTCCGGCGAGAACGAGATTGATGATGAGTTTCGTCAAAGCTCCGGAGCCAACAGGTCCCATGTGGTAGGC
>JAPYQX010000267.1 GCA_029937135.1 Nitrospinota bacterium | reverse complement strand
GTTCATAATCCCATTTCAAATACTCGCGAATCATCGCCGCTTGGTCGAAGCTCTCTTGGGGCCAATGGATTCGCCGGTTGCGGGCGCCAACCGCTCCCTTCTCAAAAATGGGAGTCCGCCCTGCCAAAACAACCATGGGAATTCCCATGCGGGAAGCGTTCATGATCCCGGCGGCGGCGTTGGCTGTACCCACCGTAACGTGGACAAACACTGAGGCCGGCTCACCCGTAACCATGGCGTAGCCATGCGCCATGCTGACGGCGGACATTTGTGAGGCGCGGCTACCGGGACCGGACCCTCCCGGCCCACTGCCTTCATCCGGGCATACGCTTCGATGAGCGGAGCCGCATCCGACCCCGGAGTCGCAAACAGGTAACGGACCCCGCGCTCCCGCAAAAGCAATAAAAGCGCTTCGGCCGTGGTTTCGATCTCAGCGGTATAATGAGACATTCACAGCAACCTTTCTTGAAAAATATTACGCACGTTTATTTTTGATTCTAAACGATTTTTTCCCCCATTCCACATATTTTCTTCATTAGACATTCGAAGTGGTTTGCATTCATAGTAAATGGACGCTGATTAAGTGTAGATTCTATGCTCATTCCTTTTCAACTATCTTGGGTCCCCCATATGCCGATCCTCGACTATGAAGCATTGGGTTTTCGCGCCGGGCTGGAGATCCACTACCAGCTCCTGACCGACCAGAAGCTTTTTTGCCGATGTCCGGCTGGGCAGTATTCTACCGATTTCGATATCGAAATTCTCAGGCACATGCGGCCTACACTCTCCGAGCTTGGCGAGTATGACGGTACCGCTCTCATGGAGTTCAAAACTCGCAAGGAAGTCATTTATCAAATTCGAAACGATTTGGTGTGCACCTACGAGATGGACGACACGCCGCCCTTCCCCCCGGACCCTCGGGCAGTGGACATCGCATTGGAAGTTGCCCTCCTCCTGGGCTGCAGCATCGTCGGAGAAATTCACATCACCCGGAAACAATATTTAGACGGGAGCATCCCGACCGGTTTCCAGCGGACCGCCCTCGTTGGGGTCGAGGGCCGGGTTCCTCTGGGGAACAAGGAAATCCCTATCATTCAGGTTGGATTCGAGGAGGACTCCTGCCGTGAGGTTCGGGATGAGGGCCACCGAATCACTTTTCGGACGGACCGTTTGGGCATGCCCCTGGTGGAGGTGGTTACCCACCCCGAGATGCGGACCCCCCAGGAAGTCGCGGAGGTCGGCCGGCGCATTGGCCAAATTCTGCAAATCACCGGGAAAGTACGGCGAGGTCTTGGCTCCGTCCGCCAGGACGTAAACGTCAGCATCAACGGAGCCCCCCGGGTCGAGATCAAGGGCGTTCCCCGCATCCCGGCCTTTGAGCGGCTAACGCACAATGAAGCGCTTCGCCAGAAAGGGCTGCTTGAGATTAAGGAGCACCTTGAACGCCGGGGCATCGCCAAAGACAAAGTGGTCGTACAGTCAGCACCCATGCCCGTCGACATCATGGGCCACCCCGTCTTGGAAAAATGCCAGGCCGAGGGAAAATCCGTGTGGGCAGTGAGAGTCGAAGGCTTCGCTGAGGTACTGGCTTGGCCTCTTCAGGAAACTCTCAACGGAGATGCGGTTCCGTTTCTGCGGGAAATTGCGGGCCGCATCCGCGTCATTGCCTGCCTTGATGAACCACCCATTCTCTTTTGTAGAGAAGCCGCCGACCCGAGAAATCCCGGAGAGGTGAATTCAAAGGCATGGGAAGTGGCTGCGGATATGACCGGGGCCGATCCCCCGGATGCTCTGATGATCATTTGGGGGCCGGAACCGGATCTGCAAACAGCGGTTCAGGAGATTAAAATTCGCTGTCAGGAGGCCACGGAGGAAATCCCCCGCGATACGCGCCAGGCCCTGGACGATGGCACCACAGATTTTGAGCGTGTCCTTGCCGGACCCGACCGGATGTATCCCGACACTGACCTGCCGCTTCTCCCCGTCGAGGAGGCCCATGTAGCTCAGCTCGAAGCCGCCCTCCCCGAGCCTCCCTGGAAACAGGAGACGCGCTATCTTGCCTGGGGGCTTCCGCCTGACGTTATCGAAGTCCTCACCTCTTCAACGCGCGGGGCACTCCTCGATAAGATAGTTAACCGGACAGGCGCCTCGCCCCTTCTCGTTGGAACAGTGCTGGTGCACGATTGGAAGGCGCTTGCGAGGAAAGGGGGGAATCCAGTCTCTCTTTCTGATGACCGGTGGGGAGAATTATTTCAGGCGCACCAGAACAGGCGGTTTGGCCGCGAGGCCATCCCGCATCTCCTAGAAAAGATTTCTGGCCCATCCGACGTGACACTCGATGAAATTCTCGAATCCTCTTGCCTCGTTCCCATGACGGAGGATGCACTCCAACAGATCGTGGACGAAGTAATTGGCACACATGGAAATGACCCCATGCACAATCCCACAGCGGAAAATCGCATTCGCCGCCTCATGGGAATCGTGATGAAGCGCGCAGGGGGTGGCCGCAACGGCAGGGAGGTCCGCAAAGTTGTAGAACAACGCTGGAAAGAGCCCGGACCGGGCGGAGCGGCTGAGTCTACCTCCAGGAACGGTTGAGGTTTTTTTCCATCTCGGGAAGTCCGCCCTGTAAAACGAGATATCCGTTAGGTGGTTCTCTGTCGGTGAACTCATCCGAGACCCGGGACAACATGATGCGCTTTACTTCTTCAAGATCGTTTGTTTGGCCCAGGGCCCAGCCCAACTTCACGTAGGCCACCTCAGGGAGCATGTTCGCCAGGGGAATCACCCCGCGCTCCATGATGTCGCGCCCCGTGTCGTAGACATACATCTGAGTGAATCCCCAAAGCGTTTGAACAGTCATAAACATCGGAACTCCGGCGTCGCGGGCTTTCTCGAGGGCCGGGTAAAGCGGCCGATTGACATGGCCGAGGCCCGTCCCGGCGATCACGATACCCTTGTATCCATTGTCGATAAGGGATTCGAGAATGTCGGGCTGCATGTTGGGATAGTAATAGAGGATGCTCACTCGTTCTTCGAACCGGGTATCGACCCGGACTTTCCGGTCGTTTCTCCTCGGCCGCCAATCTTTTTTGATGGGCGTCACGGTGTCCCCCTCGATCTTGGCCAAGGGAACATCGCTAAGCGTGCGGAACGCGGAGCGGTAGCTCGAATGCATCTTCCTGACGCGGACCCCCCGGTGCAAAAGACCGTAAACGTTGCTGGTGGGTCCAAACATGCAAACCATCACTTCGGCAATCGGCCCCTTTGCCGCAGCATAGGTTGCGTGGATAAGGTTGAGGGCTGCATCCGAGCTGGGCCGGTCGCTTGACCGCTGCGAGCCGACCAAGACGATGGGAACCGGCGAATCCTGGACCATGAAAGATAGCGCCGCCGCCGTGTAGTGCATGGTGTCGGTCCCGTGGCCGATGACGATTCCGTCCACCCCGTTTTCAATCTCTTGTTTGATAGCCTGGGCCGTTCCAATCCAATGTTCCGGCCCGATGTTTTCGCTGAACTCTCCATAGAGCTTGATGGTTTTCAGGTTGCAGATACCGGCTAATTCCGGAACGGCCCCGTATAGTTCGCCCGGCTCGAATGCCGGAATAACAGCCCCCGAGCGATAGTCTAGCCGGCTTGCGATTGTTCCTCCCGTTCCCAGCAAGGTCACGTTGGGCTTGGCGGGGTCGGTGGGGAATTCCTTTTCAGGGATATGGTAGGTATGTTCTTGAAAGCCGACCTCCCGGAGAGCCAGAATATTGGCGGCGGCGATTCCCACATTGTAACCGGTGGCAAGCTTCAGGACGACGTGCCGATCATCGGCCAGCTCCGAGCGGGGCAGAACGATCCCGTGAAATTTTCCCCGGGTCGTCTCCACATCCACCTCGCCCCACACACGGGCCCCAAAGGATTCGAGAACTTCACGCGCACGACCTCGATATCCTTTTAATGGATCTGGCTGAGATTCGCTCTTCTTGGTCAAATTAACCTCAGGCACTTCCCTTGGAATTTTCCGGACAAGGGGTTTGTAGAGTTCCTCTTGATTATTGTACCTGCGCTCCCAAAATATTGGACCCACTAAAATTCAAGCAAACCTTTTTGGCCGGGACATGAGATCTGAGATAATCCGCGCTCGTGTTTCAGCCCCTCCCTCTCCTTTCCTAAACAATCAACCTGTGTCCTCTTCCACAATTTTTTCGCCCACTCCCACGCGCAATCTGGGATCGAGAACGTCTCGAAGAGCATCTCCGGCGAGATTAAGCCCCAGCGCAAGCATCATGATAGCAAGTCCTGTGCTCCGCAAAACTCCATCCATCCTCACGCCGCAAGGGGGATGAGGCAAAATTCATGGTGAAG
>JAPYQX010000266.1 GCA_029937135.1 Nitrospinota bacterium | reverse complement strand
GAAGGCTGCTCTTGGGTTTGCGTTCCTCGCGATGGATGTCTTCCTCTTCCATGCAAGGCGCTGGTATCCCGATATCGGCGAGTTTGACCTTCCCCACAAATTCGGCGGCGGGGAGTAGAAAATGCCCACGTTTATAGGCGCCAAAGGCCACGGTAAGGTCAGCTTTCAGAAAATGCCCATCGGTTGTGCCCATCGTTGCGTCCAGCCCGGAGGGAATGTCTATCGCAGCGATGGGTGTGTTGACCTCGCCAAGCGCCGCCACCGCCTTTTCGGCCAATCCCCTCGCCGGCGGGCTGAAACCTGTCCCTAAAATGGCATCCACCACCAGGTCGCTATGGACCGCCGCGGACTTAAGGCGGCCGACCGCCTCATTGTTTTCGATGGATTCTAGCGAAGCCCCCATCTTTTCGAGAACATTCATAAAAATCGCCGGATCGCCCGAAACCTCCTCCAGCGGAAAAAGCGTAAACACGCGAACATTCGCCCCCCGGTTGAGCAGGTGGCGGGCGATGACGAATCCGTCGCCTCCATTATTTCCCTTACCGGCGGCGACGAGAACCCGCAAGCCGGGACGGCCAAATTGCTCCCAGATGGCACGGGCGGCCTGACAACCCGCCGTTTCCATCAGAGCGGACGATGGCACACCGTAGTCTTCGATTGCGCGAGTATCCACACGGCGCATCTCCTCGGCCGTGACGATGGGAAGAGCCATTTTCAGGACCGCCCCTCGACAAGACGCGCCATCTCGCCGACCGCCGCCTCGAATCCGGTGAATACGGCTTGTGAGACGATGCTGTGGCCAATATTCAACTCTTCAATGTGCGGGAGAGAAGTAATCGGTTCCACATTCAGGAAGGTGAGACCGTGACCCGCGTGAACACCGAGGCCCAGGGCGTGCGCCTGTTCGGCCGCTTTTTTCAGGGCAGATATCTCCCTGCCGGCCGCCTCCGGATTCCGGGCCTCCGAATAGGCCGCGGTATTGAGCTCTATATAGTCGGCGCCGAGCCGGTGGGCAGCCTCGATTTGGTGCTGTTCGGGGTCGATAAAAAGGCTGACGAGGATTTTGGCTTCTTGAATGGGAACGATAATCGCTGCGAGCCGGTCCATCTGGCCGGAGGCGTCGAGGCCTCCTTCGGTAGTAATCTCTTCTCGCCGCTCAGGGACGAGTGTCACCTGATCCGGGCGGGTGTCGAGGGCTATCCCTCTCATCTCCTCGACCGGCGCCATCTCAAGGTTGAGTTTTCCGCGAACAACCTGGCGAATCAGTCTCAAGTCCCTGTCCTGGATGTGCCGCCGATCCTCCCGCAGGTGAATCGTGATGCCGATGGCTCCGGCTCGTTCGGCGATTAGAGCGGCCGCTACGGGATCGGGCTCGTTAGTTCCCCGGGCCTGCCGAATTGTGGCCACATGGTCTACGTTGACACAGAGCTTAGGCATTCATTTCCTCCGGACGCACGAGATCGCCGGGCCGAATGAATCGGCTCACCGATTAATATCATATCGGAAATTTGCCGGGCGCCCCGAAGCGGCGGGCTTGCGGGCCGATGTAATCCGAAGGGAACCCGGGAGGTCTTCCAAATCCCCGGTTAATTTAGGCTTGCCCCGGAGCCAAATCCGGTGAGGAAGGGCGTGGGCCGCCTTCCCGGGTACGCGGAGGAGCGTCCTGGTCTGGTGAAGGTTTGCTGCTCGAGGTTTCGTTCCGGCTGTTCTCGATTTTTTTCTTTAACTTACTCGAAACTTCCCCTGTTTCGAGCAAAATGTTGATTTCTTCCCTATCGGGTGTCTCATACTCAAGTAGCGCTTTCGCTATAAGGTCGAGCTTGTCGCGGTTATCTTCAAGGAGCTTCATCGCCCGGTCATAGGCGGATGTGACCAATTCCCTGACTTCCTTGTCGATTGTCATCGCGATGGAGTCGCTGTAATCGCGTGACTGGGATAGTTCCCTCCCAAGGAAAATTTGCTCTTGCTTCTTTCCGTAGGAAAGAGGACCGAGTTCATCGCTCATCCCCCACTCGCAGACCATATTTCGGGCTATCTCCGTGGAACTCTGGATATCTTGCTTGGCTCCGGTGGTCATTTCGTCGAAAACCAGGATTTCAGCCGCCCGACCTCCCATCAAAATCGTGAGCTGATTCCGAAGGTAGGTCCTGTTTTCACTGTAGCGGTCCTCTTCCGGAAACGACCAGGTGCTCCCCAGGGAAAACCCTCTTGGGATTATCGTTACCTTCTCCACCGGATCCGTCCCGGGGGTGAGCAGGGACACGAGGGCGTGCCCTGCTTCGTGGTAGGCGGTATTCTCTTTTTCCTTTTCGCTCAATACGAGGCTGCGGCGCTCTTTTCCCATCAGGACCTTGTCCTTGGCCTCGGTCAGGTCGGCCATCTCGACGGAATTTTTACCCCGAACAGCCGCGATCAAGGCGGATTCGTTCAGGAGGTTCGCCAGGTCGGCCCCTGAGAAACGGGGCGTCCCGCGGGCGATGAGGTTGAGGTCAACGGCGTCATCGAGAGGGATATCTTTAACGTGCACTTGAAGGATTTTGAGGCGGCCTCTAATGTCCGGCAGCGAAACGACGATTTGCCGGTCAAAACGGCCCGGGCGCAACAGCGCCGGGTCGAGAACATCGGGCCTGTTCGTCGCGGCGATGAGGATTACCCCGTCGTTCGACTCGAAACCGTCCATCTCGACGAGAAGTTGATTCAGGGTTTGCTCGCGTTCATCGTGGCCGCCTCCCAATCCGGCGCCCCGGTGGCGTCCGACGGCGTCGATTTCGTCGATGAAAACGATGCATGGCGCGTTGGCTTTGCCCTGCTCGAAGAGGTCGCGGACACGGGAAGCCCCGACGCCGACGAACATTTCAACGAAACCCGAACCGCTGCTCTGGAAAAAGGGGACATCGGCTTCCCCGGCGATGGCTTTGGCGAGGAGGGTCTTCCCTGTTCCCGGGGGCCCTACCAACAACACCCCTTTGGGAATCCGTGCGCCGAGACGCGTGAATTTCGGCGGATCCCGAAGAAATTCCACGATTTCCTCTAGTTCTTCCTTCGCCTCCTCGACTCCAGCGACATCCTTAAAGGTGACTTTCTTTTTATCCGGATCAGAAACAAGGCGCGCCTTGCTCTTCCCGAATGAAAGGGCCTTCGAGCCGCCCATTTGCATCTGGCGCATGAAGAAAATCCAGACTCCGACCAGGACGAGCATCGGGAACCAACTCATGAGCAAATTCATGTACCAGGAATTTTGCTCAGCGGGTTCGGCGCTTATCCGGACTCCTTTTTCTCTCAGGTTGGAGATCAGGTTCGGGTCTTTAGGCGCGTAGGTTTGGAAAACTTTTCCGTTGAGGTAGCGGCCGCGGATGTTGTCTCCCTGGACAAGAACCTCGCTGATCTGCCCCTGATTTACCGATTGGATAAAATCGCTATAGACAATATTTCGGTCGAGGGAACGAGCTCCCTTAAACGCCTGGAAGAACCCAACCATGACAAGACCGATAATGAGCCATAAAGCCAGATTTTTATAAAATTGATTCAAAACAATCTCTCAAATGAAAGGAAAAGACGGCATCAACTTGTAAAAGTTAGCAGGATTTGGGCCATTCGTCCATCTATTACATAAGGATGCTCCGATTCCCTCCAACATGATCATTTTTCAAGGGGTTTTCGAAATAACCTCGCCTTTAGAATTAACCTTTTCCCATTGGAATGGGTAGCTTGAGCCGAAGCGGCCTCCCCGAGATACCTGCCCGAAACGGCTTGTCCGACCACCCAGATAACCTCCCTTCCGGAAGCAAGAATCGGAATAAAATCCCGCTCCGGGCGAGGGATTTTCCGATCAATGAAAAAATCCTTTAATTTGCGCTCCCCCGGCGCCCCGGCCGGCCTGAAACGGTCCCCGGCGCGCCGGTTCCTGAGAACGATTTTCTCTGGCAGAAGAGCAGGGTCGAACAGAGCGGTCATCTTAGCGTCGAAATATTTTTCATCCTTTTGGGATAACCCGTATTCGTTGAGTTCGGCATCGATCTCAAGGCCAAGTTCCTCGTGGCGGGTGCGGCCCGGGATAGCGAGGAGAACCTCGACCCGCGGCGGAGGAGCATATTTGCTCTCGGGCCCCAGATAAATGGTGTCGTATTGGCGCCATGCGGCATTTCCGCCGCCGAGGCTGACCTGTGCGGATGGGCCTTCCTCAATCGCCAGGTGATCGAGATTCTCGATAAGCCGCTCAAGGGCGCGTCGCCTCCCTCCAGGTTGAACGATTTCATCCAGCGCCGACGCCCAGACGCCCGCCCGAACGGCCCTGGGCAAGAGAATGAATCCAGCAACTGGCGAGAGGCGAATTTTCCCGTTTTCTTCTGATAAAAAGGAATTTCCCGCGTCATCCACCGCCTTTTTCAGGGCCTCCGCGGC
>JAPYQX010000265.1 GCA_029937135.1 Nitrospinota bacterium | reverse complement strand
GAAAAAAGAGCCCCGTTACGGGGGTGTCCTGGTTCCTGGCGCGCGACTATTGCCACTCGTTCGGCAAGCGCCTTCCCACCGAGGCCGAGTGGGAAAAAGCGGCGTGGGTGACAGACGGCAGGGCCTACCCCTGGGGAGATCAATGGAACGGCTCGAAGCTCATCTGGCGGGTGAACAGCCGCCGCCGCACCCACCCCGTGGACCGGACCTACAGCATCAATCTCTCCCCGTTCGGGGTGGCCGATATGGCCGGCCACGTCTGGGAGTGGGTGGCTGATCGGTACGGGGAGGATTACTACCGTGAATCACCCGCCCGAAACCCCAGGGGCCCGGAGGAGGGCGCCGAGCGCGTCCTCAGGGTGGGTGGGTGGATCCTCCGCCCGCGGGCGTTTTTTCAAGGCCCACCACCGCACGGCGATGTTTTCGACGCGGACCAGGGCCAACGACGCGGGCTTTCGTTGCGCCATGAGCGCCGGGTGAGCCCACAGGGGCGGTTGGGGTAAAATTCCCGGAACATTCTGGGTTGATTAAACGGATGAAATAGTCTTGAATGTTGGAGTTCCCTAGGCGGACAGCCACCCGGCAGGGCTGGCTCCCGTCCGGAGCGGACCCGGGCCAGCGTTAAATCAAGGAGACGGAGCGATTTCCATCGAGCTTGCCTGGTACCTATCCTGCGACGGCGACACCGCCCACCTCGGGCAGGAGTTCGCCGAGGATCCGCCCAGCTACGAAACCTTCACCCGCATCGCCCGGAACGCCGAGGCGAGCGGCTTCTCGACCATCCTCGTCCCCTCCCATCAGTCCAGCGCCCATTTCCGCCGTGAGGCCCCACCTGGGACTCCCTCGTGACCGCCGCCGTCATCGCCCCGGCCACCCGGACCATTAAGCTCCTCCTCGCCTTCCGCGCCGGGGTCATCGAGCCCGCCGTCGCCGCGCGCGTCCTCGCCTCCCTCGATGAGCTCTCGGGGGGCCGCATCCTCTACAACGTCATCACCGGCGGAAAGCGCCAGACCGCCTTCAGCGGCGAGCTCGAGCACGACGACCGCTACGAGCGCACCGAGGAATTCATGCAGATTTTAGACGGCCTGTGGACCAATGATCGCTTTTCCTTCGAGGGGAAGCACTACCAGATCACCGACGCCATGGTTTCCCCCAAGCCCGTCCAGAAGCCGCGCATCCCATTTTTCCTCGCTGGCTCCTCGGAGGTCGCCCGCGAGATCGCCGTCCGGCGGGCCGAGTACTCCGTCTTCTGGGGCCAGAGCCCTGAACAGGTCGCCGAGCGCGTACGCGACATGGAATCGCGCCTCGAGGGCACGGGCCGCAGCCTCAAATACGTCACCCGGTTCCAGATCATCGCCAGGGAGACCGAGGATGAGGCCTACGAGGCCGCCCAGGAGCTTCTCAGCCGGGCCGACCCCGGCGTACTCGCCCAGCGGGGCATCGACCCCGAGGCCGCACGGGGAAACGGCGACCTCTCTCCCCGCGAGCGCACCCGCTCCGAGATGACCGCTCCCGGCCTCTGGGGCGGGCTGGGCCGCATCCGTTCGGGCTCCACCGTCACGATTGTCGGCGCTTATCAACAGTGCGCCGACAAAATCATCGAGATCGAGCAGGCCGGAATCCACCTCCTCATCCTCTCCGGCTTTCCCCTTCACTCCGAGTGCACCCGCATCGGCCGCCACGTCATCCCCTTAGTCCGCGAAAAAGAAAGCGCCCTCGGCCTCGCGGGCGATGACGGCTAGCAGGCGGCTGGAAGCCAGGCTGGTTGGGGACTGGAAGCCCCAAGCCCCCCCCCCGTTTGCAATTGCCGACGAAGGCCGACTATTATTGAGGAATTGGTTTCCAAAACTATCCTTGTCCTGAGTTAATGAGATCCCCTGAGCGGTCCCGGCCGCTCCCCCTGAATAATCAGGAGATCGCCATGGAAATGTGGATTTTCCTGATAGTCCTGGGGGTGTTCTCCCTCCTCAAGAGAATGCCGGAAGAGCGGAGACGGGAAATGCTCCTGCGCATCGAGTATGAACTCTATAAACGGGGATTCATCAACTACAGGGATTGATGGCGGCGGTAGCCACTCCCGGCGGGCCGCTCATGTGAGACGCCACTCCTGCCCGCCGCTCAAATGAGTCCCCGCTAACATTATCCCGCCGGTGAAACCGCTACTTTTCGCCCTCGCCCTTCTTTGATGCTTCCTCTTTCTCCTGAAACTTCACCTTCGATGCCGGCATACAGCAGTCCTTCTTGTCGGCCGCCTTTGCCTGGCTGTGGATGATCGCGGCGGTTTTTTTAAGATTCTTCGACACGGTGGAACTGATATCGATGACTAAGGAATTCTGGTTAGACGATGAAACAACCATTTGGGTTTCTCCTTATCACCTTTTTTTCCATTCATCCTCGGTCACGATTCTCACCGGGATAGGTTGAGCGTAGGGTATTCTAGTTCCACCGATTTGTTTGATGTCTACCCTTGTAATTCCGTCTTGGGCCGTTGCCCTTTCGGGGCCGATCCAGGGGTTGAGCGCGATGAGGGTGAACGCGGCGGCGATGACGATCATGACTACTCGGTCGAATGCGTTTTTCACGGTGAATTCCCTTTGAGGAAAAAAAGGTGAACTGATTCACCGATTATACGCTAAGGGAATGACAGGTTCGCCTCACCTCCCATCGCCCTGACCTCTTCAAACGCCGCGCGGGTTTCGTCCGGCCCCGGGTCCGCGCCTGGCGGCGTTCTTTCGCTCGGCCCGCTGTTCGGCTTGAAGCCCGGCTTGCAGGACCTCCTTGTTGAAATTCAGCTCGTCAAATGTGCACCGGGCCAGTAGATGGGGCGGCAGGCCGTAGATCCTGGCCTGCCAGTGGGTCGTCTCAAGAAGTTGGATCCTGGCCCGCCGGACCCTGGCCCGCCGGAAACGCGGCGTCCGGACCGGCCTCCTCGGCCGGCGCTTGCTTTTCCTTGTTCAATTCTCCGAGGGCGGCAACGATCGCCCCCGCGTCCTCGGGGGTAATCTCGTGGATGGAAAGCTCCCCCGGCAGGCACTCCCCCGGTTCCTTGTCGGTCATCGCTCCGCCGTCGGGGATGAAGCATCGGCTCAAGATGCAGTGGTATATTTCGCGTTGTTTCCCTTCATCCTCCGGAGCCCCGCCTTCGGGCTTCCCGCCGTTCATATTCGCCGGTATCAGCATGGGGTAGGCGGCGCCAGGTCCAGGACGTTGGGCGCGCGCACGAAGCCCGCCAGCCCCGAGGGAAGCTCGACCCGCTTGCGCCCCATGTTCCGGTACTCGTTGATATCCATCGTGTCTCCCCGCTTATGAAAGTGGTGAAAACTGAAATAGTGAAAACCGGACGCGCCGATCAGCGCGCGGCAGGGCGTAATCTAGCCCGGGTGGGGGAAAACGGCGCTGCAGGAATTGCCGGGAGTTTCGCGGAGGGTTTTCAAGCCGGGGCTGCTTGCGCGGGGCGGGGTGGCGCGGGTTTTCGCGGATTTTCGCGGGTGGGCGCTCCAGCCTTCGGGCAGGGGAGTGCAGGGGGGGATAGGGGGTACGTTCCGCCGAGGTGCCTCGGCCTAAACCCCTGCGGCGATTCTCGCGGCTTCCTCGAGAGTGGCCACGACCCGGTTTCGCTCGCGGACGAGGCGGGTGTATAGGACGCGCCCTTCGTGGCTCTCGGGGCCGGCGGAGAGATACTCGGCCAAGAGCTGGAGGCCGGGCATCACGGCGGCGCTGGAGGCGGGGTCGTGATCAAAGGGCCCCTGGCGGGTGTAGAGGACCGCGTTCAGGGCGTGGCTGATGCGCCGGGCGGCGTGGTTGAGCGCGTCCGGGTTCCCGGAATTTTCCATCATCTCCCTGACCGATTTACGGAAACGCGCGGCGGCGGCGGCGAGCGGCGAGAGATCGAAGGTGGCCTCGGCGATGGTATCCCCCTTGGTGAGGGCTTCGAGCGCTTCGATGCCTTCGTCGATCACCCCGGCCGTCGAGCGCGGGTCGAGCGGAAAGCGCTCGGCGGCGCAAAGCTCAAGGAGGGCGGCAGCGTAGAGACGGGTGTGCTCGGTGAGCAGCTCCCGGTCCATCTTGTCGAGGGTGTCGGCCGGGTTGTGCCAGTACTCGGGGAACCCGCCCTCGGGGTGGTCTTTCTGAAGGTCGGGGGCGTCCGGCGGCAGGACCGGAAGAAACGAAAACGAGGGAATGCCCACTCCCCAAAAGGACTGATCGGCCATCTTGCGGGGGGGGGCGGGCTCGGTCTCCTGGCCTCCTAGCCGGCTGACGGCGTCCTTGACCCAGGCGGAGATGTCAGCCGTGCAAAACGGGCGATAAAGGGTGCACTGGCGGCAGCCGGGCTGGTCGATGTTGAGGTAGGCGGTGCAGTTCGCTCTCAGGTCCGCGAACATATGATCGGCGTACCAGGTCGAGCC
>JAPYQX010000264.1 GCA_029937135.1 Nitrospinota bacterium | reverse complement strand
GTACTCTTCCATGATATTTTTAGCGGGAACACCCTTCGCCAACAGGAATGCCCTTAAAATCTTGTTCGCCGTCCTCGGGAAAACATAATCCGTTCCGAGGAGGTAGAATTTCTTGAAGCCGCCGCCGTCCTCGCTCATGAGGTATTCAGCCGCCGGTATGAGCTGCTGATTAGGCGTCGCGCCCGTGTAGAATACGTTCCGGGAGCACTCCTCGCCCTCGTACTGTACAGGATAGAAAAGCAGGCCGTTGTTTTTCTCGAATACGGGAAGAACCGACTTGCGGCTCACCGAGGTCCAGCATCCGAAAGTGACCGAAACCTTATCTTTCAGCAAAAGCTGTTTCGCTTTTTCCGCGAAAAGATCCCAGTCCGAAGCCGGATCGACAACCACCGGATTGATGGGCCGCCCCTTGATGCCGCCCGCCGAGTTAATCTCTTCAAACGCCATCAGTACGACATCGCGAAGCGAAACCTCGCTTATCGCCATGGTGCCGCTAAGCGAATGCAGGATACCCGCCTTAATCGGCTCCGCCGCCCGAAGAATGTTCGGAAACGGCAGCGTGCTCGCCGCCACCGCGCCCAGGCTGAAAGCCCCGGCTTTCCACATGAAATCCCGGCGGGATAGCGCTTTGCTCTTCTCCACCTTCAACTTCTTCCCGATCTTCAACGTTTTTTTCTTCATGCCTTCTTAACCTCCCCGTCTCAATTTGAAAAAGTACGCCGGTCAATCCGGCAAGACAGAATTTATTGGTGATTAACTGATGAGAGAATTTACGCGAGAGAAATTACGGAGGTGTTACTTCAAGATTAAATCTTTGTTGCTGATATGTTTCGGGAATATTTCGGGGTGAAACAGGGTCTCGGATGCAAATATCCACTACTTGCAGCAAAGGTGCGTATTGCTCTCAGGCTTTCTTCGGCCCGCCGGGAGCAAGTCCTTCGGGAGTAAGACCGGCGGGAGTAATCCCCATGTAAACCTCGGGAGGGGTGGTGCAGTTCACCATCTCGGGCGGGAAAACCACCGAGACCGCATCAACGGGGCAGCGGTCAGCGCAAATTCCGCAGTACCAGCACTCATCCTGATACTTGACCTCGGGAGGGTCTTTTTTCGTCTCCCGGTAGATGATGTCTCCCGGACAAAAGAAATCGCAGATTGTGCACCCGTCGAGACAGGTCTTTTCGTCGATGAGAATGGGCATTTTCTAGGTGCCCTCCTTACTCGAAGCGGGCTTACTCGAAGCGGGCGGGGCCGGCTTCTCCGCCGTCAGGCCCGTGGGCTCCGATGTGATCCGGAGGCCGTCCCCCTCTCTTTCCATCATGATTGTCCTGAGTCCGTTCACGTCGTCGCGGTCGGGGTAGTCCGTGCGAACGTGGGCGCCCCCTCCGCGGGATTCGCGGCGTTCAAGGGCGGCGGCGGCAACGGTTTCGGCCACCGTGCGGAGGTTCCGCGCCTCGTGAAGGCGCATCAGATCGTGAAAGTTCTTTGCGCCAACCTGCCCCTCGCGCCCCCGAAGATCGCCGAGCCGCCGGAGGGCATCTTTGAGCCGGGTCTCATCCCGGCGAAAACCGATGCAGTCCGTCACGATCTCGCGCACCTCGTCCTCGAACTGGTGCGGGGCGTAATCGTCCCCGCGCGCCAGGGGCTGGACAAGCTCCTCGCGGATGCGCTCGATGTCCTCCTTCGAGAGCGGCTCGGGCCGGGGCCGGGAGAGCGCATGGCGGGCGGCGCTTCCGCCCGCGATGTGGCCCATGACCGTCGCCCCGGCGATGCCGTTGCTCACGGTCGAGCAGTCCCCCGCCGCGAACAGGCCGGGGACATTGCTCAGGCACTCCGTGTCGATGCGCACCCCGGCTCTCCGGAAAACAACCCCGCCGCCCCGGCTCGACATCTCGCTGACGGTGATCTCGAGCAAGTCCTTGGCGAGGTCAACCCCCTTCTGCTCGAAGAAGGTGGGCATGGCGGGCCGGTCTATCCCGAGGGTGCTCTTGAGGCGGTTAACGTCGTCCTCGGGAAGGTGGCGGCAATCGATGTAGATCGGAGCGCGGCCTTCGGCCGTTTCGGTGAGGACGCCGCGGATGAGATCGATCCGCCTGCCCTGCTCCCCGGCCGGATGGTATTTGAACATGAATCGCTCGCCCAGAGCGTTGACGAGATGGGCTCCCGCGCCGACGAAGCCGTTCGTCCCCTGGGTGGAGTAGCCCTTGGGGGTGATCGTCGAGTCGGTGAACTCCATGTTGGCAAGGCGGGAGCCGGCGCGCAGCGCCATGGCCTGCCCATCCCCGGTGTTGTAAGGAATGTGCCAGCTGTCATAGGGATGGCCCGAGGCGTTCCTGGCGAGCCGGTTGGTCTCGCCCGTCGCCATGATAACCGCGCGGGCGAGGACGACGTAGATCGTACCGTGACGGATATGGAAGGCGACGCAGCCCTTCGGATGACCCTCATCATCCATCAGAATATCGGCCACCATGACGCGCTCGAGCGTGCGCGCCCCGGTGTTGCGCGCGGCCTGGCCGATGACCTGTTTGAAGTCGTTTCCCTCGAACTCGATGGTGTACTCGCCGGGAAGACCGAAGGAGCGGTGCCGGAGATAAGGCCGGTCGGGCGCGGCGGGATTGTGAAAATCGATGCCCATTTTTTCGAGGCGGCGGATCATCCCTTTCAGGCCGTGAAGGAAGCGGGCGCACACGTCGATATCGACCACGCCCTCGGTGATGCCGGGAATATGGCGGAGGAGGTATTCGGGCGTGTCCCACTCCTCGCCCTCCTCAAGGACGGCGAAAAAGTGGTCCACCCCGCCGGCGATGGAGCCGCTCCGCTCGATGATCCCGCCCTTTTCGCAGATGACGCACTTCGCCCCGCCCTCGGCCACGCCGATGGCGGCCAGGCAGCCCGCGACGCCGCCGCCGATGATCAGAACGTCGGTCTCGATGACCTGAATTTTTTCATCGGGGGCCCTCAGGCGCGCCGAGGGGCTCTTCATGCCGAAGGACTTTTCATGAAATCTCTCCTGATACGCCAAATTTCCCGTGGCAATTTTCGGTAAAAGATATTGATAGGAATACCATCAAATGGTAGCAACCACCAACGCCATCCTTTATTACGGACATACAAAATTTCATATAAAATGTTGACAATGAACGCAATAACCTACCACACCCCCGAGAGAGAAAGGCGCCCAAGCCAATTCAGGCGGAATTCGATTTCGCGGAATACATCAGCCTTCACACCGCCCGCGCCCTCGCCAACTCCTCCCACCTCGTCGTATATCCCGGGGAGCGCATCTCCCCCTTCATGCGCCAGGCGGCTTCGAATCCTTCCGCTCCGTAGCGCACGGTGGCCCGGCCCATCCGGGCGTTGAGCGCATCGAGCGTTGACATGAGCGCGTCCGAGCGGGAGAAATCGGGGCGGTCGAACATCTCCTCCTGCGCACGCCTTGCGGGAGCGATATCAAAAAGCAACACCCCCGCCTTGTGATAGAGATACCCCGGCCGGTGGATACGGCGGAGCGCGGCGAGAGCCGCCCGGATAAGCAGCCCCGTATCGCTCGTGGGACGGGCGAAACGCACACTTCCCGCGCCACTGTACTGCGGCTCCCCCTCCCGGAAATGATTTGTGTGAATAAAAACGCTCAAACCGCCCGCCCGGGACCCGTCCCGCCGGAGTTTTTCCGCCGCCCGCGTCGCATAGCTCGCGGCGGCCTGGGAGAGCTCCTCCACGGCGCCCACCTGTTTTCGAAAAGAGCGCGAGACGCATATCTCCTTTTTGGCGGGCGGCGCATTCTCAATCGACAGACAGGGCGTTCCCCGCAGCTCATAGAGAATCCGCTGCACCACGACACCGAGGCCCTGGCGGATACGGGTGGGATCGGCCTCCCGGAGCGCGAGAGCGGTTTCGATTCCCATCCGGCGAAGCCGCTTTCCCCATTTCCCGCCGACGCCCCAGATGTCCTCGACCGCCATTCCGGCAAGCGCGGTGCGGATAGCGCCCTCTTCGAGCAGCGCAAAGACCCCTCCGTTTCGCTTCGCGAGCTTGTTCGCCGCCTTGGCGATGACCTTGGTGGGGCCGATTCCGACGCCCACGGGGATCCCCGTCCAGAGGAGAGCCCGCTCCCGCATCCGGCGTGCATGGTCCATGAGATCAACGCCCGCGAGATTCCCGAAATCGAGAAATGCTTCATCAATCGAGTAAATCTCCACTCTTGGCGAAAACTCGCCCAGGAGCGACATCACGCGGGCGGACATGTCGCCGTAAAGAGCATAGTTCGAGGAGAGCACGGCGCACCCCATCCGGGCGAGGCGCTCTTTTTCCTCGTGGTAGGGGGCGCCCATCCGGATACCGGCCGTCTTGGCCTCCTCCGAACGGGCGATGATGCACCCGTCATTGTTGCTGAGGATGACGGCGGGGCGATTCATTAATTTGGGATTGAACACACT
>JAPYQX010000263.1 GCA_029937135.1 Nitrospinota bacterium | reverse complement strand
GCGTGGGCGGAAGGGGCCCATTCCCGCCGCCTCGTAGCGGGCGCGGCTTTTTTCACTGGTCTTGAAATAAAGGCGCTCCTTGAAAACGATTATGAAGAATACACCGCCCAGGCTGATATGCCAGCCGCCGAACATCCGCCGGGTAGCGATCCCGTCCAGGCCGCTCAACTGATCCACCACGAACGAGAGTAAATTATCCTCTTCCATTTCTCACCAAGGGTGTGGCTTTCTGTCCTGGAAAAAACCCTCGTTCGGGCCGCTCTTGTCCTGGAGCGCGAGCCAGACCGGGGTGTCGGCGCTTTCTTCCAGGGATTTGGGCGCGCCGCCGCCACCCATATCGGAGCGCACTCAGCCGGGGCACGCGGCGTTCACCGTGACGCTTGTCCCCCGGAGATCATCGGCCATGATCTGCGTCAGCGCGTTGAGCGCGGCCTTCGTCATCCGGTATGCGGCGTAGCCGCCGCCCTGCATCTCGGCCATCGAGCCGAACCAGCTTGAGACGTTGACGATCCGCCCGGCGGGGCTTTTCTCGAGAAGCGGAACAAGGGCCTGACTCACCCTGAGCGGGCCGTACATATTCGTGTCCATCATCCTGGTCAGGGTGTCCAGGTCCAGCGTCAGCGAGGAGAGCGAGCGGTCGGTTAAAATCGCGGCGTTGTTGATGAGAATGTCGAGCCGGTTGAAATCCTTGGCGAGATGCAGCTCCAGCCAGTGGACTGATTTACTGTCGGTGATGTCGAGCTGATGAAAGTGCACGTCGAGGCCTTCGCTCCGGAGCTTATCTACTGCCTCGCTCCCCCGGCTTTCATCCCGCGCCGTCAGGACGACCCGCACGCCCGCCTCCGCCAGAAGGCGGCAGGCGCCGTAGCTCACTCCCTTGTTTCCGCCCGTCACCACGTCGATTTTTTTATCCGCCATTCCGTCCCTCTCCGGGAAGCATTTCGCACGTATTTGCCCCCATGATATATCAAGTTGGAAGAAGCCGCCGCTTCGCCCGTTCCATTTATTGTGAGTGACCATGACCGGGAAGGTTCAGGCCGGAAAAATACATCTGATTCTGTTTGACATCGACGGCACCATTTTACTCTCCGGCGGGGCGGGCCGCCGGGCGCTGGACGAGGCCTTCGAGGCGATTTACGGCGTCGCCGAAGCGATGGGCCCGGTGAGCCCGCACGGCAAGACCGACCGGCTGATTTGCGGGGAGATGTTCCGAAACAATCTACACCGGGAAGGAAGCGAGGAGGAGTACGGACAGTTGATGGACCGCTACGTCGAGGCCCTGACTCCTGCGATGGCCGAATCCGAGGATTTCCACCTCTTGCCCGGCGTTCCCGGCTTGTTGGAGGCCCTCGCGGGCCGGGACGATGTGATGCTGGGGTTGGGGACTGGCAACATCGAGGCGGGGGCGCGAATTAAGCTGGGCCGGTCCGATCTGAACCGCTATTTTCCCTTCGGGGGTTTCGGTGACGACGGGGCCGAGCGGTCCCGCCTGATCGAGGAGGGCTTCAGGCGCGGGGAAGGGCGCGCCGGGAGCCAGCATCCCACCGCCGAAATTGTCCGCTGGGTGGTCGGGGACACCTGGCGGGATGTGAAAGCGGCCCGCGACTGCGGGGCCAGGGTCGCCGCCGTCGCCACGGGCGGGGACACGCTCGAGGCGCTCGCGGAGACCAACCCTGATTACCTGTTCGCTGATTTCTCGGAGACGCGCCGGTTTTTATCCATGCTGAACGAGGATGGACCGGGCGGAGAGAGTATCCGGTGACCGCTTATCCCCAATCCGCGGCCGAATGCGCCGAGGTATTCCGGATGTTTCCCGGGTGGACGCGGGGCGAGATCGCGGGCCTCACCAATGATCAGCTCGCGCGCACCGGGCCCGGGAATTGGGCCCAGTGGTCTCCGCTCCGGCAGCTCAGTCATGTCTCCTACATCACGACGCGCTGGTTCATGGTGCTCTTCGGGGCAGCCGCGCTTCCCTGGCGTCCGGTGGATATGAGTCAGTTCGGAACTTTCATCAACTCTCCGGAGGATGACCGCCGTTTTTCGGCGAGCCGGTATGGCGATCCGGAGTGGCTGCTCGAAAGGCTCGGTGAAGCCTGCGGCGCTGCGGCGGAGCGGCTGGACGGTTTGGCCGGGAGTCCGGAGGGCGAGGAGATTTTACTGTTCGTTTTCGGGCGCGGCGCTGTTGTCGGGACGACCGATGAAAAAGTCCTGGCCCTATGGGGGCGAAATGTGGAATGCCATCCCGGCGGGGGCCCCTTCTCTGGCGGGGCCACCCTCGACACCTCGCGGGGCGAGATTCGCCTCACTCTTCTTGCTACGTTGCGGCATCTGATTTGGGACAATCTTATTCACCTGCGCTCCATCAGGATGCACCGCGAGGCGATGGGGCTTGCGCCCGCCCACCCCGAGGCGCCGGTGGGCGGATATGAGCCCGCCTATCCGGTTCAGTGAGGGCTTCGCCATGATCGGTTCTTTTCTTCCGCGGAACAATTATATTTTCTGGATTTTCGCGGCGATCTTTTTGGCGGCGACCTCCCTTTTTTTGTTCTGGGCCCAGCCCCTTTTTCTGGGTGGCGGAAGTGCGCAGTCTCAGCTCCGTGCGCGCGCCGCCCGCCTGCGTACCGCGCCGCCCGGAGCCGCCGCCGCCGAGATCGGGCGGTTGATCAAATCGTTTCTCGACGCCTCGAAGCACTCGAGCCGGGTTGAGGTGAGCGTTGATGAAGCCTCGGCCGCCCGGCTGGCGTTCACCCTGATCGTTCCTTGGTCGGTGAGCAGCGAAAAACTCCACCGCCGCCGGGGCGAGACGACTGCGCGCCTCACGGCCAGCCTGCTCAAAAGCGCCAGCGCTGCACAAACAGGTGTCGAGGTGAGGATTCGCAGAAAGCGGAAATTAACTGATGGGAGCGATCCGGCCGGCCGTGCTGTTTATGATCCGGCCTCTGAGAAGGTGACCTGGAGGGGTCCGGATGGCTCCTAGGCAAGTGGACAAATAAAAACGGCGACCATCTCTGGCCGCCGTTTTGGGTTCATAGCCGAATTAATGCTGATAATTACTCAGCTTTTACGACATTCGACGCCTGAAGCCCTTTTGGGCCTTCAGTGATTTCGAATGTCACCGCCTGCCCTTCCTCGAGGGTTTTGAAGCCGTCCCCACCGATAGCGGAAAAATGGACAAATACATCGTCGCCATCTTCCTGAGAAATAAATCCGAAACCCTTCGAGTCGTTAAACCACTTTACTGTTCCTTGTGCCACCTTTGAATCTCCTGCAATGTAACCAGCGACCTAGCCGGGCGTCCCTGTGACGGCGGAGCTGAGCCGCTAAAAAAAACAGAACCACGTTTGTCGTGGAGAATATTCATATACTACAGGAACCATTCTTATGCAAGATAGTAAAAAACCCGATTTGGTCCGAAAGTGGCTCCCCGGTCTGGCGAGGGGGCGTGAATTCAACCGCGAATATGGAGAAAAGACATGCTGGTAAAGACTGTTGCCATCATTAGCCCCGGCGAAATGGGACATGCTGTTGGCCGGGAACTGCTCGCGGGAGGCCTGAGCGTCATCACCTGTCTCAAGGGAAGGAGCGATTTAACCCGGAATTTCGCCCAGCGGGCGGGGATCAGGGATACTCCAAATCTTGGGGAAATGTTGTCCGAAGTCGATCTGGTCCTCTCCATCGGCCCGCCCGCCAAGGCGGTGGAGATGGCCTCGGCTGTCGCTCGGGCGATGAGCGATTCGGGCCACGCCCCGCCCTATGCCGACTGCAACGCTGTCTCCCCGGCCACCGCCCGGCGCATTGGCGATGAGATTGCCCGGGCGGGCTCTGATTTCATCGACGGCGGAATAATCGGCCCTCCTCCCGGAAAAGGGGCCCCGCCGCGTTTTTACGTGAGCGGCGAGCGGGCCTCCCTGATGAGCGAGCTCGACGGGATGGGCATCAGAGTGCGTCCCATTGGGGAGGAGATTGGCCGCGCTTCGGGCCTGAAGATGTGCTACGCCTCGATGACCAAGGGAACGCTCGCGCTCCAGGCGGCGGTATTCACCGTGACCGAGGCGCTGGGGTTGACCGCCGAGCTTCGGGACGAGCTCATGGATGGCAAGGAAGCGCTTTATAAACAAATCGAGTCGGGGGTCCGGCGGCTGCCCTCCGTATCGGCCCGCTACATGGGCGAGATGAAGGAAATCGCCGCCACCTACGAAGCCGCCGGCGTTACCCCAAAATTCCACCAAGGCGCGATCGACGTTTACCGCCTGCTCGCCTCGACCCCCCTGGCCAAGGAAACCTCAAAAACTATTGACCAGGACCGCACCCTCGAGGAGACGGCGAAAATCTTCGCCCGCCATCTGCCGGTTAAATAAAGAGGACAAGTCATGTCAGTTAACGATGGAAAATTAGTGCTCGGCCTGACCTGCCCCCGATAGTGATACCACTCCTTATGTTACCCCAGAAG
>JAPYQX010000262.1 GCA_029937135.1 Nitrospinota bacterium | reverse complement strand
GACGTCCGGGCCGCCTACACCTGGCTGCGGGGGCGGACCTCCCCCGAGAGGATATTTCTTTTCGGGCGCTCCCTCGGCGCCGCCGTCATGGTCAAGCTCGCCGCCGAGGGGGTGGAAGCACGCGGGCTGATCCTCGAATCGGCGTTCGAGAGCCTTCTCGCAATGGGCAAGAGGATGTTTCCCATTCTTCCCGTCAGTTGGATAGTCAGCCAGAAGTTCGACACCGCCACGCTGATCCCCTCGGTCAAGATGCCCGTTTTCATCCTTCACGGAAGCGACGACGAAATCGTCCCCTTCTCGCAGGGGCAGGCCATATTCTCCCTCGCCCCCCGGCCAAAGCGCTTCTTCAGCATCATCGGCGCGGGCCACAACGACACCTACCGGGCGGGCGGGCCCGTCTACTGGAATGCCTGGCGGGCGTTTCTCGCCTCGCCCGGAGGCAGTGCCTCACCCGAGCGAAAGTAGAACCCCGCCGGAAGCTGTCCAAGCCCGCCAAGAACCCGATAAATATTTCCGTCCTCACTCCTCCTCCGGCACAGACTTTTTTTTGAAACGCGGCCGCCCGAAGTCGAAGCCAGAGAAGAAGTCCTCGACAAAAGCGTCCGCCGGGGCGCGCAGGATGTTCTCGAGGGTGTCCACCTGAAGGATTCGCCCATCGCGCATGACGGCGATGCGGTCGGCGAGGAGGCTCGCGTCGTTGAGGTCGTGGGTGACGAGCAGGGTCGTCGTGCCGGTCTCGTCGTGCACCCGGCGAAGCTCGCCACGCACCTGGCGCTTCGAGACCGGATCGATGTTCGCCATCGGCTCATCGATCAGGAAAACGCGCGGCGGGACGGCGATGGCCCGGCCGACGGCGACTTTTTGTTGCTGGCTGGAGCTGAGTTGGTTCGGATGGCGCTCGGCGAGGCTCTCGTCGATGCCCACCCGGCCCATCACCTCGCGCACCCAATCGAGGATTTTCTCGGGAAGCCAGCGCCGCACCCTCGGGCCGAAACCGATGTTGCTCCAGCGGCGCAGGCTGAAGACTGGCATGTGCGGCCAAAGGGCGTAGCTCTGGAAAACAAGCTGGATTCCCCGGCGGCCCACCGGAATGTCGTTGATTCGCTCTCCGCCGAGGTAGATGTGCCCGGCGGTGGGGCGCTCGAGGCCCGAGATCAGCCGGAGGAGCGTGCTCTTCCCGCAACCTGTGGGACCGACGAGGACCATCAGCTCGCCGTCATCGAGGGCGAGGGAGAGCCCATCCACGGCGGTCACATCGCCGAAGGATTTCTTCAAGCCCGAGATCGTCAGCTGGTTCGACACAGCTGCTTCTCCTGCCGCTATACTTCCCGGCTGCCGAAATGATTCCCCGTCGGCAGCCCTCAGGGTTTCCAGGGCGCCAGTTCGTTTAATCGCTCGACGCCGGGCGCGAAAATCTCCTCGACGTAAAGCGCCTCGCCGTCAACGAGCTCGGTGCAGTGTTCCTCGTCCGGGGGGAAAACAACGATCCCGCCCGGGCCCATGACGACTTCCTTGCCCATGCAGGAGAATTTGGCCTTTCCCTCGATGACGATGCTGATCTGCTCCCAGGGGTGGCTGTGCGGGTTCGGCTTCATGTTGGGCAAGAGTGTTTGCCGGAGAACGGTCATGTTCCGCCCCGCCACGACGCGCTGAACGCGATCCTCTTTTTTGTGGCCGGGAATCTCATTCCAGTTGTAGGCTTGCATGGCGTTTCTCTCCTCTCGGATAAATATCGAAATGAATCCGAAATAACGATAAAGTTTCCAACAAGGCACTTTCCCGATCCTATCCCGGCAGGGCATGTTTGCCCACTAATGATCGCCCCCGGCCCGATTTTCGCCGCGGTGGTCCCTGATTCGGGTAATATCCTTGGGTAATATCCCCGGGTCGTCTTTGGACGCGGGGGAGATTCCAAAAAAGGAATTGCACATCGGAAATGGAGGGCAAGCGCCCATGAAAAAACGATTCTTCCGGCTGGCGGCAGCTTCTGTTTTGGCCCTCTTCGCCGTGGTTTTTTTTCCACGGAAGCGGCGCGGGCCTGAAACCGGGAACCCCCGCCCCCGAACTCGTGGCCGGTCCCTGGCTGAACAGCCCGCCCCTCAAGCTAAAGGAGCAGAGGGGGAAGGTCGTCATGCTCGTCATGTGGACCTTCACGTGAATTAACTGTATCCGGGAGCTCCCGGCGATTCGCTCGTGGTACGAGCGCTTCAAGGATAAGGGTCTGGTCGTCATCGGGAACCACTCCCCCGAATTCGACTTCGAAAAAGAGGTGGCCAACGTCAAGAAATCGCTCGTCCGCCTGGACATTCCCTACCCGGTGGTGATGGACAACGATCATACGAATTGGCGCGCATTCAACAACCGCTACTGGCCAACGAAATACCTTATTGATAAAAAGGGCGTAGTCCGCTTCAAGACCATCGGCGAGGGGAATCACGGAGCCACCGAGGAGATGATCAAAACCCTTCTCGCCGAATAGCCGTCGCCCAAAAAATCTCCCGGAGAAAGCATGAACCCGCCCGAGGATACTACCCACAGCCTTCGCGACCACGACCTCACCGCACACACCCTGCCCACCCGCCTGGCGCGCCGCCGGCTCCTCGCGGGGCGGCTCGCGGCCAGTGTTTTCGCCTTCAACGTCCTGTTCGCCCTGATCGGGGGCTGGCTCCTGAGCGGTCCCGCCGCCTGGGTTTCACGCATCCGGTTGGGGATGTGGAGCTGGGCGGGGGCTCTTTTCCTGGTATCCGCCCTGCTGTCAGTGCCCGTGGTCGGGGCCGCGATATACAAGGTCCTCCATCCACCGCCCGAGGAGCCTGCTTCCCCGGATTGATGAACCCCGCCTCCCCCCCGGAAAAGTCTTGGAGAAGTCTTGACAACCCGGCGAGGGGCCACCTATAAGGCGGGGGCGCGGTCTCTCGAGTGGAAGCGGCGCCATACGCGATCCGGCGTAGCTCAATTGGCAGAGCAGTCGGCTGTTAACCGACATGTTGTAGGTTCGAGTCCTACCGCCGGAGCCAGAAATTCCAAAGGGGCTGCGGAAAATTCCGCGGCCCCTTTTTTCAATTTACCCATTTCCCCGAATTTCAAGGAGACGCCATGCCACTATTCTGGGTGTATACGACAAAGGTTGAGGGCGCGGCGCCGGAGGATTTAAAAACCACCCTCAATGATCACCTTCTCTGGCAGTTTGAGAACCAGGCATCCGACAAGCTCCTCGGAGCGGGGCCGGTTTTCGAGCCCGATAGCGACGGGCCGCCCGTAGCGGGGATGTATTTTATCGTCTGCTTCGACGCGGCCGAGGCCGCCGCCTATGCCGACACCGACCCGTTTCACGTCAAGGGACTCCGCGAATACAAAATCATGCGCTGGAGCCTCAACGAGAGTTCCTTCCTGGGGGTGGGCCTCAAGGTCGCGCTGAACGGAAACAAGGCCGACGATCCGCACTACCACCCGCCGGCCGGCTGATCGCAGCCTCAACGCAACCAAAGAATAAAATACGGCAACCGCACAAAAAAACGCGCCCCGGAGAGGCTCCTCCAGGGCGCGTTTTTTCATAAGATGGATCATATAAGACCATAATATCTCTTAGTTGGAAATTTGATCGGCTCCCCGCGAAGGGATACTATTGCCGCTTCCATTTGAATCATCGCGGAGAGTGCGCGCGCATATGGTTTCGCAGCAGCGCATATTCATTCTGGGGACGCTCCCGCCGCCGGATTGTTTTACGAATTACAGAGAGGAAAACCATGCCACCGAAACTGGGCCGCCTTCAGCACATCGCCCTCAAGGTCCGCGACCTGGAAAAGTCGCTTGAGTTCTACAGGGACATCCTGGGCTTCCGGGTCATCGAGCATCTCGACCAGCAGGACCCGGCCAAGACCACCTACGGCTACACCCGCCGGGTGCGCTTCATCACCTGCACGAACGAGCACCACGTCGTCAACCTCACCGAAATCGCGCCCGAATTCGTCCCCCCGAATCAGCCGCCCCCCGAAAATTCGCGGAAGCTAACGCACTACGGGCTCCATCATTTCGCCTTCATCGTGGACGGCAAGGCCGAATTCAACGAGTGGGCCGATTACCTGAAATCCAAGGGGGTCGAGCTCGTCAGAGGGCCCCTGCTCCACAGCCCGACCCACCCCGAGGGCGACGGCTCCCCGGGCGAGAACCGCGCTCTTTATTTTTGCGATCCCGACGGAAACGCAGTCGAGATTTGCTGCGACATCATGCTGTTGGACAAAGACGACCAGGCGGACCCCGCATGGCATGCCGAGCGCCTCCGCCGGGACGGCTACAACCCCGAGGAGGTCGCTCTTCCCCCCATCAACAGATGAGCAAAACAATTTTTGCCGCTTGATTGAAGAACTTGGTGTTTTTTCTCTTTCTACAGGAGGTTTGAAAAATGTCAATGATTTCAAAATCAGGTATCGCCGTGGCCGCGTTGCTTGTGTGACGTGCCCCCCTCATATC
>JAPYQX010000261.1 GCA_029937135.1 Nitrospinota bacterium | reverse complement strand
GCCGTTGATCACGACATCTCCCGAAAACAAAACACCCTCCTCTGGGACAAGCACGGAGGTGCATGCCGGAGAGTGCCCCCCTTTTCGGTGAAGCTCGAAAGTGAGCGGTGCCAGGTGAAGAGTCAGGGAATCTTCAAAGCAAAATTGAGGAAGGGGAACCGTGGCGGCCAGAATTTCATCCGCCTCCTCCACATGACCCTGATCCCGTAGGGTTTCGGTAAAAATTTCCTTTGAAAAAGCATTGGCGCCCTTAGAAATTTCTCCGTACACATATTGAGGGGCGATAAAATGAACATCGCCGACAAAGGCGGCTCCCGTCGTATGGTCGCCGTGATAATCCGTGGCGATGAGATATTGGATGCCGAGGGAGCTAAGAGGCCCAACCTCGGAAAGCCAGTGGCTCGAGTCCGTCGGCCTCACCGGGCAATCGAGGAGCACCACCCCTTTTTCCGTAACGGCGGCGCCCACGTTGGCCCAGTCGTATCCAGTTTCGGCATAAAGATGATCGCTCAACTGCCGCATGTGACACCCCTCTTTCTCATACATTTCGGGAACTTACGTCATAAAAAGCCCATTTGCCTCCGCCGTCAAGGCCGGCGCTTCTATTTCCAAATAAGTTCGCTTCGATCAAATATTGGAAAGTTATCCAGGTGATGTCATAGTCTCTATATAAATTCAATTTCACCGCGAAGGCTTCTCTTACCCGGATACGGGAAGGGAGACGTAATGGGTGTTCCTCGATTCGAGCTTCTCGAACCAGATTCCTACGAAGAAGCGAGCCGCCTTATCTCGGCACACGATACAATCCCCCTCGCCGGGGGAACCGCCATAATCTCCATGATGCGCCAGCGCCTCTTCAATCCCTCGCATATCGTTTCCTTGCACAAAATAAACGGCCTCGGCGATGTTTCGCCCTCGAAAAGCGGCGGGCTTTCAATCGGAGCCATGGCTACCTTGCGCTCCGTCGAGATGCACCCCGCCGTCCGGGCTCAATATCCGCTTCTGAGCGAAACCCTTTCCACCGTCGCGAACGTCCGGGTCCGCTGGTCGGCAACGGTAGGCGGAAACCTGGCGCACGGGGACTATCGCCTCGACCCCCCCGGCGCCCTGATCGCTCTCGGGGCAAGTGTTCGCCTCGGCTCGGCAAGGGGCGAGCGAGCGCTTCGGATCGAGGATTTTTTCCGGGGGTTTTTCGATACGGCCAAGGAAGACGACGAAATTAT
Source organism: Nitrospinota bacterium (assembly GCA_029937135.1). GTDB lineage: Bacteria > UBA8248 > UBA8248 > UBA8248 > UBA8248 > UBA8248. The sequence goes on along the minus strand of JAPYQX010000261.1, from coordinate 3,284 downwards.
TCTCGGCGTCGATCTCCCGCAGCCCGACAAAAATGCCTCTGGCCATTACCTGAAATTCACTTCCCACGCATCGACCGACTGGCCTTGCGTCGGAGTGGCGGTTTATCTCAAAGGGAATTCCTCCGGGAAGTGCGAAAGTGCGCGGGTAGTAATCACCGCCGCGGCTCAGACGCCTCTACTGCTGGAAGGGGTGAATGAAAATTTAAGCGGGGAGATGATATCTGAGGCGGCGGCGCGAAAAGTGGCCGGCCTGACTAACGGGCAACTTGACCCGATCGAGGATGCCTCGGGCTCGGCCTGGTACAAGCGGGAAATCGCCCCCGTTCTCGTCCGGAGGGCGCTGCTCGAAGCGGCCCGCCGTAATCCGAAGATACGAAGCTAGAGGCCCGGGGCGAGCGGAGATAAAATTGACACGCGAATCAATGGAATGGAGCGTCGTCGGACATGACATTCTCCGGCTCGATGGTCCGGCGAAAGTCCGGGGGGCGCAGCGGTATCTCGCCGACATGGAGTTTCCCGGCGCGCTTCACCTGGCCCTGGCGCGGAGTACGCACCCGCACGCGAATATCCTCCGCGTGGACACCCATGCGGCCAGCGGCGTCCCCGGAGTCAAGGCCGGGTTTACCGGCGAGGACCTGCTGGCGGTTGATGGCGTCCGGCCCTGCTACGGTCCCGCCTTTCGGGATCAGCCCATCCTCGCCTTTGGCAAGGTGCGCTACGCGGGCGAACCGATTGCGGCCGTCGCCGCCGAAAGCCTGGAGGCCGCCGAGGAGGCCGCCGCGCTCATCGAGGCTGAGTACGAAGAGCTCCCCCATGTGCAGGACCCCTTAGAGGCCGCGCGGCCCGGAGCGCCCCTTCTCCACGATTCCCTTGAGCCCGCCGGAGCCTTCGCCGATCTCATGGCGCTCAAGGGGCGGCCGGGGACGAACATCTGCACCCACTACAAACAAAGACACGGCGACGCCGAAAAGGCGCTGGCCGAGGCCGATCACGTTTTCGAGGACACCTACACCTGCCCGCCGGTCTCCCACGCCCACCTCGAGCCTCACGGCACCGCCGCCTGTTTCGAGCCCGGCGGAAGGCTCATCGTCCACACCACCTCGCAGACCCCCTATTTCGTTCGCGGGGATCTGGCGGCGATCTTCGGCCTCGCGCTGGCCGATGTCCGCGTCATCGTTCCTCCGCTCGGCGGGAGCTACGGCGGAAAGATTTACGACAAACTCGAACCCCTCACCTGCCTGATGGCGAAAGTAACGGGCCGCCCCGTTCAGCTTCACCTCACGCGCGAGGAGGTCTTCTACACCTCCTCCCGACACGGCGCGGCGACGAAAATATGGACCGGGATCAAGGACGGTAAAATTACCGCCCGAAAAGTAGAGGTCTACTACGACGCCGGCACCTACGCCGAGATCGGCCCGCGCATCGCCCAAAAAACCGGCTCCACGGCTCCCGGGCCCTACAAATTTCCCAACGTTTCGGTCGATGCCTTCTGCGTTTATACGAACAAAACCCCCTCGGGACCGCTCCGGGGCTTCGGTGTCCCCCAGCTGGCCATCGCCTACGAAACCCATATGAACAAGGCGGCCGCCTACCTCGAAAAAGACCCCGTGGCCCTTCGGCGGGAGTATGTCCTCGAGGAAGGAGACCTTTACTCCACGGGCTCCCCGGTCACCTCGATAGGGCTCCGGGCCTGTCTCGATTCGGTTAGCCGGCTGATGGAAAAAACTTCGGAGAGCCGCCCGGCGCCCAATCGGGGCCCGGCGCCCACCCTGGAAAAACACATTGCCCGCGGCCGGGGAATCGCCCTGGCGATCAAATCCGTCATAGCCCCTTCCATATCGAACGCCATCGTTGAGCTGAACAGCGACGGAAGCGCTATCGTGCGCTCCGCGACGGTGGAGATGGGCCAAGGCGCGACAACTGTTTTTGCGCAAATCGCCGCCGAGGAGCTTGGCCTCGACGTAAACAAAGTGCGCGTCACGACACCGGACACCGACCAATCCCCCTACGACACGCTCACGGCGGGAAGCCGCTCCACCTACCACATGGGCAACGCCATAATCGGCGCCGCCCGGCAGGTTCGGGAAAAGCTCCTCGAAACGGCTTCCGAAGCTCTTGAAATACCCTCTGAGGAGCTCGCGCTCAGGGAGGGCCGGGTTTTCTCCCGCTCCCTGCCCGAACGCGCGATGACGATTCCCGAGATTTTCATCAAACGATTCGGCGCCCCCGGAACCACCCTCACCGGAGAGGGCACCTTCCAGGGCCATGCCGTCAAAGCCGACCCCGAGACGGGTCAGACTCCCCGGATGACCGAACATTGGTTCGCCGGGGCCAGCGGCGCCGAGGTCGAGGTAGACACCGAGACCGGATTCGTGAAAGTCATCCGGTTGATTTCCTCCGCCGATGTGGGCCGGGCGATCAACCCCCGGCACTGCATTGAGCAGGTTCAGGGAGCCGCCGCGATGACCCTGGGGTTCACCCTGTTCGAGTCCATGCGAATCGAGGACGGCCGTCTCGTGAACGGCTCGTTCCTTGAATACCCTTTGACCGCATTCGAGGATATTCCGCGCGAATTCATCACCGATATCGTCGAGAATCCCATCGAATCGGGCCCCTACGGCGCGCGCGGGGTGGGCGAGACCGGAACAATTGCCCTCAAGCCCGCCATCGTGAACGCCATTCACGACGCGGTGGGTATCTGGTTGGACGACATGCCCATCACCCCCGAAAAAGTCCTCCGGGCGATGCGGGAGGCGACCGTCGCGGAGCCGGGCAAGAAAACGAGCGGCGCCGAGCCAGGCGGGGAGTCCCCCAAATGAGCCGGCGGACCATCAACATCAAGATAAATGATGAAGACCGGCGCGTGGATATCGAGGACAATACCCTCCTTCTCGACATGCTCCGCGACCGTCTTGGCCTTAAAGCGGCCCGCGAGGGGTGCGGCGTCGGGGCCTGCGGGTCCTGCACGGTGCTTCTGAATGGAAATCCGATTAGCTCGTGCCTCAAACTGGCCTCCACGCTACCGGAGGGAGCGGAGATATCCACGGTCGAAGGCCTCGCCGACGGAGAACGGCTCGACCCGGTTCAAGAGGCTTTTCTTGAGGAAGGCGCGTTTCAGTGCGCTTTTTGCACCTCGGGGATGATGCTCGCGGTCAAAGCGCTTCTCGCCGAGATTTCCGCACCCACCGACGAGGAGGCGAAAGCCTATCTCAACGGCCATTACTGCCGGTGCGGGGCATACCCGGAAATTTTAAAAGAGGTCCGGAGGCTGTCCGGCCCTTGAG
>JAPYQX010000260.1 GCA_029937135.1 Nitrospinota bacterium | reverse complement strand
GTATTCGGAAGTTTCATGGTCCTTGTTGCGCCGGTCCTGATCGACCCACTTTTTTTCAAATTTAAGCGAATTTCGGATTCGGCCTTGGTGGAGCGGCTGGAGAGCCTATTGGCAAGGACAGGCTCTCGGTTAAGAGGCGGAGTATGGGAGATGGACATGAGCCGGCGCACTCGGGCGGGCAATGCTGCCCTTGTCGGATGGGGACCTTCCCGGAGAGTTGTTTTGGGGGATACGATTTTGAATTACGCCCCCGAAGAAATCGAGGCCATTCTGGCTCATGAAATCGCTCACCACGTCGGAAATCATATCTGGCTGCTCATCGCGGGACGCGGAGTATCTCTCGCGGCGGGGCTATTCCTGGCCCAACAGCTATTCCGGTTTCCAGAAGTATTCGTGTCATTGGGGGGGGCCGTACCACTCCCCGGGAATCCCTCCTCGATTGGGGCCCTATGGATTTTCGTGACCTTATGGGGAATCATCCTGGCGCCATTTTACCGGTGGATTTCAAGGCGGCTGGAGTTGCAGTGTGACCGATTCGCGGCCTCCCACACAGGGGGGCCAGAAGCCATTTCCTCGGCACTGACGAGGCTTTGCAAAAATAACCTGGCCGACCTTTCGCCCCCCGCATGGGTTGTCACCTTTTTTTATACGCATCCGCCTCTCGGGGAGCGTATTCGCAGGGTTCGTGAGACCGGCTAGAAAACGCGGAATTCAAGGAATGGGGAAGGCTGAAATCCGTCTGAAAATCGCGTGTGCGCTCGGGCGCTAGTCTTCTGCGTTAAGCGCGATATTCGCGAACAGGTAACCCGCTCCGCTGTCCGGCGGGGGAAATTGCCCATTCAATAGGTTGCGGACATTGTATTTGGCCACCGAGGGAGGCGGGGAGGAGGGCGCCAGGTAGGGTTTCCGGCTGGTTGCTTCGTCCAGCAGACGAGAGAACCCCGGATCGGGAGAGGGCGCCGCCGGACCTGCCACAGGCGCACTATCCCCGTCGGAATTCGCTCCGGGAACCAAATCAACCTGACTCATTTCCGAAACCTCCTGTGTACAAATGGCTCTATAAGGATGTATCGGCAGGGCCGGAGCGTGACTTTAGGCCAATTTGGCCTGGAACTACCGGTTTTTCGGGGAACCAGGGGTTTTGAGCGTCATGTAGTCCCCGATGAAAGGGACCACCCACCGCCTGATGGAAGGGTGGCCGAGGAGGAATTCCTGGAGACGCCCCCGGGTCATCACAAAACGAAAGGGGCGTCCCGCGCCTCTGAGCTTCGCAGCCAGTCCTTCAGATTCGGTTACCGGGAACATCCGTGACCCTTTTGAGTGCATGATCAAGATCGGCCCGCGCACCTTGTCCGCCTCGAATTTCGGAGACCTCGCCCGGTAGGCCAGGGGTTTTTCGCGGGCGCTCCCGCCCATGATCGAGCGCAGGCGCTCGCGCGTGGTGGGCGGCAGTGTATTGAAGGCCCCCCCGAGGTCGTAGACCCCGCTCTCAAGGGCGACGAGCCGTATCCGGGGGTCCCGGATAGCGGCGAGAAGCGCCACCGTCGCCCCCTGGCCAAAGCCGTATATGGCGATTCCGTCAGGGGAGACATCCTTCCGGGAAGCCAGGTATTCCATAGCCTGGAGGACAGCCCCGACGCTACGCGGCCCGGCGAAATCCTCGGGCCCCGTCGAGTCCCCGAACCCCGGCAGCGAGATGCTCATCGCCAGGAGGCCCCGGCGCGAGAGCCTGAAAAGCTCCCGCGAGAAGCGCTGGGCCCTCCCCCGTCCGGCGTGTATCAGGAGCAGCGCCGGCCACGGGCCCCTCCCCGGGGGCCAGACCGCCACCGCCTCGATCTTCCCCCCCTCAAGGCGCAGGTGCCACTCCTTGACGCCATGACCCTTGCGGGTAGTGGTCTCAAAGCCCTCCCCGCACCCGGAGAGCACCAGCGCCATGACGAGGGCCGCCGCCCGGAGGGTCATCACCCGCAGGGACGCCGCACGCAGAGCCGTAGTGGCCCCCCTCATCCGGGGAGGGGGGGATATCCCGGTAATCCTCACCGATTTAGACATAAGTCCTTTAAAACCAATTATTTGTAATTCGACAACGCGGCGGGCGGCGCGGACTTCCCCAGGGGCCCTTCATTATCGCCCAAGTCCTTGAATCATGTAACCCTTGGAATACATTCCCGCATAAAAAACAACTTAAGCAACATGCGCCATGTGAATCCCCACCGCCGGGATGGGCTTCGAGCGAGGAGCGAGAAGCCTGCCGAGTGAATATGTAGGAGGGAATTACCTGCTGCCCAGCCCCATTCCCGCCCCCCGCCGGGGCGGTCAAAAAAAACTTGCAATCCCGGTACTTTCGCTATATATTTGCATTCATGAGGTTTTAGCGAAATTGCTCCATATAGGTGGCGACGGGAATAAAGAGCACCATATATTGTGTTTAGGGTTTAAGGCTTCTCTATTTGGAGCCGATGCTAGATATTGGGTGGCTTCGAGTGAAAAGCGAGAAGCCCGCATCGGCGCAAAGCCTTGGAGAGGTGGGTGGTCCCGGCCTCTTTGCCACCGTCGCCACCGGCGATACGACAAAAGGAGATCAGCCATGACGCCCAGACAAGTAGCCGGCCCCGGAAACCCGAAAAAAGTGAATATGGCCTGCCTCGACAACCTTAACGACTACCTCTCGGACGATCTCTCCTTCGCCGAGTGGGAGAGCCGCCAGGGCGAACTCGAGAGCAGGCTCACCCCCGCCCCCGAGCTACCCTTCGCTGATCTTCCCTTTGGCCAGCCGCCCGCCCGGCCCCGGCGCGTCCGCCCTGCCGGCTCGCCCGTCCGGGCGGCCTGAATCTGTAGGCTTCCCCCGACCAAGGCGGGAAGCCTGTGCCTGAGTCTGCCTTCCGCCCACTCAGACCGCACCTGTTCAGGCCCTGCCCGTCCTTGCCGAGTTGGTCCACCCGTCCGGGCCGCCGCTTCGCAGCGCCCCCCTCCCCGATAGGGAGGGGGGCAGTTCGGTAGGTAAATTATCGAGGCCTATGAAGTGAATAAGGACTTCTTAGAAGGGATCATGAACAGTACTCTATAGCTATTAGTGCCGTTTATTGAGTTGTGCTTATGGCCCCTTCGCCCAAATGAGGCTTAAAAGAGACCATGGATACGTCGAGGAGCGATCCATTTTTAAATATTAAAATCGACCGTGAAGATATTATTTTGTTAATTCTTGAGGCTTACAAAAGAATGCTGGGAAAAGAGTATCTATCGGGGGTGACTCGCCTCGAAAAACTCCTTTTTTTACTCAATAAAGAAACGGACTTTGAAGGTATCGTGAGTTTTTTTGTGTTCAAACCATATGGTTTTGGCGTCCATCCATAAGGCAATTAGAAACAATAACTTCTTGTTTCATTCATCCCACCTGTAATCAATTTGTAACCATCAAAGAAAATTAGGACTATATTGGGTCTAGTATTATCCCTAATATTTTAATCATGATTTGGTGGTTGGCTAACGCTAATGGGGCATGTGGAAGTACTTTTCATTGGCTGGGTATACTGCGGAGGAAGTGAAAATGCTTAGAACTGCTTTGGCACTTTTGACTTTTGTTGCGGTGCTGGCGTTCGTGTGCGGCGTTTTTTTCACTGGCTCAGTAAGAGCACAGAGTTGGAAAAACTACGGAATTCGCAGTGGGCGTTCGACGGGACCGGGTGGGGGACTTTCAACGGGACCCGGCGGAGGGCTTTCTACGGGACCCGGTGGAGGGCGTTCAACGGGGCCGGGCGGGGGACTTTCCACGGGACCCTGCCGCTAATATCGCTCGCTCTACTAAGAGATAGACTTGTCTTGCTAACGGTGCCCGGAATTCAGTTCGGGCACTGCCAGCAAGATGATCTCGACATCGACGTCTGTCGAACACTATAGATGTCGAGTATAAAATATCGCTTGTAATTAATTTGTAACTGCTAAATTTCTTTCATCCTGTAATCCTGGGGGTTCGCCAAGATTTGCTTTAACAATAAACGTTCTGGACATTTAGCGAAAAAATACGAAAATGCGGTTTGGTAGTTAAGGCTGGTCTTTTCCAAAGTCGAGAAAAATCAGATGGACATTTTTACTTCCGGGAAAAGATCCGAAATAATGCGAGCTGTCCGAACTAAAGATACCCGCCCGGAACTAATTCTTCGCTCCGCCCTGCACCGACGGGGATTTCGATTCGCAAGAAAAAATGGTCATTTGCCCGGGACACCCGATTTAGTATTTCCTAAGTATCGATCCGTAGTTTTTGTTCACGGATGTTTTTGGCATGGTCACAATTGCTCTAAGGGAAAGTTGCCAAAAAGTAATCGGGAATTTTGAGAGAACAAAATTTCTAAGAATCGAGATCGAGATAAGCGAGTGAAAAAAGAATTAAGGGCGATGGGTTGGAATGTATTCGAAGTATGGGAATGTCGTTTATCAAATCAAGAAAAGAGGAACAGAGTATTTATGAAAATTGAAACCGATTTGAAGAGAATTTTAAAAAATGCCTAGTCGGAACCCTACTGT
>JAPYQX010000007.1 GCA_029937135.1 Nitrospinota bacterium | reverse complement strand
CCTTAAACGTGGGTTCTATAAGGGGGTCGGGGAATTTCATATCTTCGATCCGGCCGATGCTGCCTCGCCACAGATAAAAGCCCTGATCCGCCTTGCTGTCGAGCGGGGAATCGTTCTCCAGATTCATTCGGATTCCAGTTCGGTGGAGACCCTGCTTTCCCACAACAAAAAACTGAAAGTCATCTGGGCTCATGCGGGGATGAGCGAGCCGCCGAGCGTCATCCGTAAAATGATGGACAGGTATGTATGCCTTTGGATTGGGCTCTCGTTCCGGGCGGACGATATCTCCCGGAGTGGAAAGCTCGATCCGGACTGGCAATCGCTATTCATGAGACATCCAAACCGCTTTCTCATCGGAACCGATACCTATGTCGCCGAGAGATGGGCTTTCTACGGGGAGCTGGTGGCCGAGCACCGCGCGTGGCTCGCGAAGCTCCCTCGGAGGGTGGCCGAGATGATTGCCTACAGGAATGCGATGAGGCTGTTCGGTTCGGGAGGGGTGGCGGGGCTGAGCAAGTGATTGCCGCTTTTGCTCAAGTCTCCTTCTCTCGGGCTTGGCTGGCGTGCCGCGCGGCGCCCTCTCCGGCGAGCTTGCCGAACACGGCGCCCGACATCAGCCCCGAACCGCCGGGGTAGTTGTAGTAGAAAAGCCCGCCCATCAACTCCCCGCAAGCGAAGAGCCCCGGAACATTCTTGTTTTCCGAGTCCAGGACCTGGGAGCCTTTCGTGGTGCGTAGCCCCCCGAAGGTGAAGGTGATCCCCGCGGTGACGCCATAGGCTTCATAGGGGGGCGCGTCCATTTTTTGCGCCCAGTTGGACTTGGGAGGATCGATGCCCACGGTTTTTTTCCCGTCGAGGATCGTCGGATTAAATTCGGCTTCCTGCACGGCGGCGTTGTATTCCTCGATGGTTTTGACGAAACCCTCGACATCAATCTCCATTTGCTCCGCAAGTCCTTGAATCGTGTCCGAGGTGCATTTCGTCACCTCGCGGATGCGGTACTCGTCCCGCATGAGGGGGAGGCATTTTTGATCGAAAATTTGCCAGGCGATTCGGCTGGGCTGTTTCAGCACGCGCCTTCCGTATTCGGCGTAGGTGTAATTGCGAAAATCCGCGCCCTCGTCAACGAAGCGCTGTCCGTGAATGTTAACGATGAGCCCGAAGGGATAGGAGTGTTTTTGAAAGTTCTCGCCCACCTTGCGATCACCGAAGGGGGGCGCGCCGAGGTCCCACTGTACGGTGTGGGAGGAACTCCAGTGCCCGAATGACTGAGCGCCAATATCGAGAGCCATCTGAATACCCTCGCCAGTGTTGTAGGGTGTGCCGCGAACCTTGGCGAGCTCCCAGTCCGGCCCCAGGTAGCGGCAGCGCATCTCGGTGTTCGCCTGAAACCCCCCCGCGCCGAGAACAATCGCGCCGGCCTCGATCTCGTAGGGGCCGCTTTCTCCTCTGACCTCGATTCCGGTGATTGCGCCCATCCGGTCCGTGATGAGCCGGGTGGCTTTTGAGGCATAGCGAATTTCGATGTCATCTTTTTCGGTCTGCTCGATCAAGAAATCCACAAGACCCACGCCGCCGCCGACAGCCTCGAGTACGAGGCCTCCCCAGAAACGGAGCTTGCCTTCAACCTTGAAGGCTTGTCTTCCGCTCGCGAGGATGAAACGCACGTTTTTCGTCCGGAGCCATCTCATCGTCGGCAAGGAATTGAAAATAAGCGTGTTAGCAAGATCGGGGTCAGCCATATTGTCCGTCAAGCGGTAAAGGTCGCCGAAAAAGCTGTCGCTCGTATAGGGTTTGATCTCGATCCCGGATTTTTCCGTGTCCGACATTTCGCCGACGAGATTGAAGACTTCTTCCACGTTGTCAAAAGCGAAACGGAAGAGCCCGCCCGTGAAGTATGAGTTTCCGCCGCGCCACTCTTGCGGGGCTTTTTCGAGCACGAGCACCGAAGCTCCGTTTTCCCTGGCGGATAGCGCGGCACAGAGCGCTGCATTCCCGCAGCCCACGACGACGACATCGAAACGCTCATTTCCCTCTACCATGTGCCAGAACCTCTTAAATTTTGTGATGGAACCGCGATCAAGTTTCAGCACATATCTTAAACTATTTGGTTCGGGGGAGCAAAATCACGGCTGCTTGGCCGGGTGCGGGGGGGGGGGTGGGGATTCGGTTAACTCCGGGGAATGTTCTTCGTTTTGGGTATTTGGGGTTCCAAGGGTGGGAAGGCGTACAGTAAAAGTTGCTCCCTTTCCGGCCTCGCTTTCCACCAGAACATCCCCCCGTGATTTTTCACAATGCCGTGCAAAACCGATAGGCCCAGGCCGGTACCCTTGTCGGGTTCCTTGGTCGTAAAAAACGGATCGAATATCTGTGGTAGCGCCTCGATAGAAATTCCCTCGCCGGTATCCGAAACCCGAATTTGCCAAAACCTATTGCCATCTACTTCAATCCTGCTGGAGGAAATGGAAAGCGTTCCTACGTCCGCCATCGCATCCAGGGCGTTGCTGATGAGGTTAAGGAAAACCTGTTGAATCTGGTTGGCGTCCCCCATGATTACGGACGGGTTCTTGTTTAAATTGAGCTCTGTTTTAATTCCCGAGGGAGAGAACTCGTATTTAATCAGATTGAGGCTCGCGTCCAGGGCGTAGTCGGGGTCAAAAGGCTCCGTCGATGGAACCTCGTCGCAGGAGAACCTCCGCAAGTCGTCGCAAATCTTTTTGATTCGGGTGACATTCCGGACAATGATTTCGGCGGAATGTCACCCGAATCAAATTGACGGCGGTGTCCGCGATGCCCTCAAGGCCATCGGCGAGGTCTGGGAATTCGATGGTTTTCCGGCTTTCCTCGGGGAGGGTAACAATTTGATCGGCTCGAGCGAGTACGCGCTGTTCCAGCTTGGCATTCAACTCTCGAAGCCCGGCCTCCGCGCGCTTTCGCCTTATCGAAAGGATCACAGCAACCTAGATAGCCAGGAGGGCGAGGAGGCGATTGAGAACAATAGCCCACAATTCTCCTCCCGATGGCGAAAGGAGAAAACCGGCGGCGGTAAGCGCCGACCCGGCCACCGCGATAATAATTATGTGATGCGGGTTTGGGGACCGCGAGGAAACCAGTAACGGAAATAAGTAGAGGACCCCGCCCGCGAAGCCCAGCGGAACGAGTAGGTCAATTCCAAAGACGGCCACGGTCAACCCAAAGGCCGCAACGAGGGGCCAGAGGGTTTTGGGTTCTTTCGGGTGCATGAGAGTGTCCTATTTCGCGGCAAGAATCGAAAACTTGATTTTGCCGGATAAAAAAATCGTACAATAATAAGCGTGTTTGCACATCACTTACTTCAAGGTCCGATAGCGGCCGGGAGAATGCGTATTATTTGCGCGTGGGATAATTCAAGATAATTTAAAAGCCAAGCCCGGCTGCGGGTGCTCGTCCTGCGGAAATATCCCCGCCAAGCGGGTATATTAGAAAGATATTTCGAGAGATTTGTTATGGAATCGTTTGAGATTTTACGATTACAAGATAGCATATTCGTTATTTGTTCCTTGAGCCGCTTCCTGGATGAGTTATTGTCCTGGCTTAAAAAGGAGCCCGAAAGGGAAGGGCGCTTGGAGGAGGTGAAGCTACTCCAGGGGCGGGCGGCTGGATCCGCTGGGATTAAGTGAATTCTCGTACACTAATTTTTGCAATTAATAGGCGGGAGTGGATTCAGGCCGGTCCTTGATTGGCCCGATGCATCTGTGCCCGCACGTTCGCATTGATGCCGGCATTGCGAAAGGATAGGTCGTGACGAAGCCTAGGGTTCTTTTTTTGTGCACCGGGAATTCATGTCGTAGCCAGATGGCCGAAGGGTGGGCGAAGCGCCTCAAGGCGGGCGATCTTGATTCTTTTTCGGCGGGAATTGAAATTCACGACTTGAATCCGCGCGCTGTCCGGGTAATGGCCGAGTGCGGTGTGGACATTTCGGGTCATTACTCCAAAAGTCTGGGCGAATTCGCCGGAGAAACGTTTGATTATGTTGTAACGGTGTGTTGCCACGCGCACGAGAGTTGCACGGTTTTTCCCGGCGGGGCGAAAACGATCCATGTTCCTTTCGACGATCCGCCCCGGCTCGCCGAAGGGGCAAAGAACGAAGTAGGAACGCTCGCACATTATCGGTGGGTGAGAGATGAAATTCGCGAATATATCAAAAGGTTGCCCGGGGGCTTGAGGGGGGTTGGTGCGTGACGGAAGTTCCGGTCAAGACCGCGAAAGAGCTATGGGCCGGGGACGTTCCCCTGTGTCCGGCTTTTTGGATTTACGGATTCACGGTGGAACTGATGTTTAAGTGGGCGATGCGCTGGCTGTATTCCTCTGGCCATGCCGGGGATTCCGTGTTTGTATTCGTTGGTGGGCTGGCGGTGGTTTATTCCGCATTCGCGATGGTTGCTATCTGGAGAAGCGCCTCGAGGTTCGAAGGGCACGGGGGCTGGGCCTGGGCGGCAAGGATAGGCGCGATTATATGGCCCATGGGCATCTTCTGGGGCCCGTGATTTTTCGGGGCGAAGTAAACCGGAAAAGCCGCCGTGTTTTTTAATGACTCAATCGAACAGGTTTTCTTGGCCCCTCGAAAGTGCGTCGAGGGTTGCCTGAATCACAGCGCGCTGCGCGGTGGGGAGCGGAAGCGCTTCGAGATCCGCGGCGCTCGCCCAAATCGAGCTGTCGTCAGGTGAAATTCTTTTTTTGTTGTTGGAATTTTTTCCTTTTTTAGTCGCTCGCAGAACGATGAAAAGAATTTTTCGGTGCGTAAGAGTCCGGGTGAGGCGGGCAATCTCTCCTCCCGACCGCCATCCCGGTCCCAGGGCCGACCGGCACAGGCGAGTGAGTGGTTTTTCGTCCGGCTGGGCTGGACGACCATCCACCATCAGGCTCGGCAGCTCCCACATCCCCCCGAACAACCCCTTCTCTTTCCGGCGGACCAGACGAATTAAATCCAGGCTCTTCGCCCAGAGCTGAAAGATGGTTACCTCACTGGGGGGATTTTTTTTCGTTTTGATGGGGCGAGCCGCCACGGTTCCCTCCGCCAACGCGGCGCAGTGCCGCGAGAGAGGGCACGCCTGGCAGCGGGGGTTTCTGGGTAGGCAGATTCCTGCGCCCAGGTCCATCACGGCCTGGTTAAAGTCTCCGGGCCGCGAGGGGGGGACAAGCGCCTCCGCCTGCGATTCGAGAGCCACCTTGATTGCCGGCACATCCACCGGCTCGCTGAAATCGAGAAGCCGGCTCAAGACGCGGGTAAAATTCCCGTCCACCGCCGCGGCTCGCTCGCCGAAAGCGATACTCGAAACCGCACCGGCGATATAGGGCCCGAACCCCGGAAGAGCTCTGAGCGATTTTTTGTCTTCGGGAAGATTTCCTTGCAGCGATTCGGCGACAATACGGGCGGCGCGGTGAAGATTTCGGGCGCGGCTGTAGTAGCCAAGTCCTTGCCACTCCGAAAGAATAGCTTCGAGCGGGGCATCGGCCAGTGATTTCAGTGTCGGAAACCGGGACACAAATCGGGGGTAGCGCTCGGTGACCGTCTCCGCCCGGGTTTGCTGGAGCATGACCTCCGATACCCAGACAAGGTAGGGGTCGGACTCTCCGCGCCAGGGAAGGGCCCTGTTTCCCGCGTCGTACCAGCGGAGCAACTTTTCGCGCACTTTGCGTCTTTCGCCGGGAGAAAAAGCCGGCATGATTGGTGTTTTTCGCTTTTTTCCGGTTTGATTTGACATGTTCACAGAGTAGCGGATAGTTACCGAAAATCTTCCCGTTATTTAGCGCCGAGCGAAGGGACATTGTAAACTATGGATCGAAATTTTCGCCTTCGCCTGCTTGTTGTTTTTGCCATTCTTGCCGTAGGTGTCCCGGGTTTGTTGATTCCGCAACCGGCGATTTCCCAGGAGGAGGCGAAAGGGAGGATTGTGATCGGTGCTGTGTTGGATCTGACCGGCCAAGGCGCTGCTCGAGGCCGCCACGCACGCGACGCCCTTCTTCTCGAGGAGTACCGGATCAATCAAGGCCGCCTCGCTTCATTACCGCGAATTCAGCTAGTGGTGATTGATTCCGAGGGCAAAACCAGAGGAGCCTCAAAGGCGGTGAAACGGCTGGCGGGGGAGTTTGGCGCGGCCGCGATTATCGGACCCGCCGAAAGGGGGGGGTCGCTCGCTGCGGCGCTTGAGGCCGAAAAGGCCCGGATTCCCCTGGTGTCCCTCGTCGCGCCCGAAGCCCTCCTCCGCCCCGTCCGACAATGGGTATTTGCAACAGCTCATCCGGTCTCTTTAGCGGTGGGCCGGGTATTTTTCCACATCAACTCCAGGGGTTTTCGGCGTATCGCAATCCTTACTTCCGGGAAGGCGCTGGGCCGCGAGGGCCGTGAAATTCTGAGCGGGCTTGCGCCGGACAGGGGCTTGTCGATTATTTTGAATGAGCGATTTTCCGAGAAAGAGCATAATTTCCTTCCCTTTTTGCAAAAATCACATCTCCGGGGGGCCCAGGCTTTCCTTCACTGGAGTAACGGGGCCTCCCGCCTGGCGCTGGCCCGGGCAAGGCTGGCACTCGACATCCAAATTCCAATTTATTTATCCATGGTGGCTTCAAAGTCTTATGAATTGGAGGGTGGGAATCGCGCCGTCGAGGGCCTGATATTCCCCGTTCCCCGTGTGTTTGCGGCGGAGCTTCTAACCGAAAATACACCCGGGCGAGAGCGGATTCGGAAGTTTAGGTCGAATTTCAGGCGGCGATTCGGCCAGTTTCCGGATGGCTTGGCCGGATACGCCGCGGACGCTTTTCGCATTATTGGCAAGGCGCTAGCTGGTGGGCCTCGCAGAGGGTTGGTTCGAAGGCGAATTGAAACGATGGGCGCCTACCAGGGGCTAACAGGAATCTTCCGGGTTACAGCCTCGGATCATAACGGCCTGAACCCGTATTCTCTGGTTTTGGTGAAGATCAAAGGGGGCAAGTGGGTCCTTACCGAGACAAAAAAATGAAAAAATGCCCCCAAAGTCGATGTAATCACTTGAAAATAAAAGCCTTGTGTGATCATTTGTTCTTTTGTTTCGGGTGCCAGACGGAGGTGTTTCCTTAAACGTAAACAACGGAGTGAAAACCCCGCGAAACGTAACCAACCAAGTGAAAACCCGGTAATTCCAGAATTTTCTCCCAATCTTTCGTTGACAATTAAAGACTCCTGTCCTATATACACGACAGTAATCATCGGCGACTAAAATAGTCGGATACAATTTGAGGCTATTCGGGTCGATTCCGCTTTCAATTATAGGTCCTGGAATCAGGGAGAGGCGATGATAACCTTTTCAAAAAGAACAGATTATGGACTTATCGCTCTTTCCTATCTGGCCTCTCAGGAAGATGGCGAGGCGACGAACGCAAAGTCTATCGCCCAAAAATATGGGATTCCACCTGAGTTGTTGGCCAAAACGATGCAGCTGTTGGCCAAAAAGGAGATTGTGGAATCAAAAAACGGGCCCAAGGGGGGGTATGTCCTTTCCCGCCGGCCCGAGAGTATTTCTATTTACGAAGTGATTCGGGCGATCGAGGGACACGTCGCCATGACGAATTGCCAGATCGGGGACGCCCCCGATTGCAATCAATTCGCAAGTTGTCCACTACTTCAACCAATGGAGCGTATTCAGCAGAGACTCGTCGAGATGCTCAAGGAAATGACACTGCTGGATATGTCCGAACTACCCGTGGGAGAGATTCAATGAGCCTCAAGCTGCCCATCTATATGGATTATCAGGCCACAACGCCGATGGACCTCCGTGTCCTGGAAGAAATGCTTCCCTATTTCACCGACACATTCGGCAACGCGGCGAGCCGCAATCACAGCTACGGCTGGGAAGCGGAAAAAGCAGTCGATGACGGACGCGAGCGCATCGCCAATGTAATTGGCGCCGATCCGCGCGAGATCATTTTCACCAGCGGCGCAACCGAGTCCGACAACATGGCGCTCAAGGGCGTGGCCGAGACGTACAAGACCAAGGGCAAACACATCATCACCTCCATGATCGAACATAAGGCCATTATCGACTCGGCCAAACGTCTCGAGACCTGGGGTTTCGACGTGACCTACATCACGCCTCGAGAGGACGGCATGACCACCGCCAAAATGGTCGAGGAGGCGATGACCGACGAGACCATCCTGGTCTCCATCATGACAGCCAACAACGAGATTGGAGTCATCAACCCGATCAGGGAGATCGGTGAGCTTTGCCGGTCAAAGAAAATTTTGTTCCACACTGACGGCACCCAGGGTTTCGGAAAAATTCCTCTCGATGTAAACGACGATTTCATCGATCTCATGTCGATTTCCGCGCATAAGATATACGGCCCCAAGGGCGTCGGCGCTCTTTATGTCCGCCGCCGGAAACCGCGCGTCCGTCTCGCCGCCATTATTGACGGCGGCGGCCACGAGCGCGGGATGCGTTCGGGTACGCTCAACGTCTCGGGCGTCGTCGGGTTCGGCAAAGCGGCGGAACTCTGTCAAGAGGAAATGAAGGAGGAGGGCATCCGCCTCACGAACATGCGTGACAAATTCAAGGCCACGCTGATGGAAAGCCTCGAGGAAGTTTATTTAAACGGCCATGAGACGCTTCGCATTCCCGGCAACCTTAATGTGAGTTTTCCCTACGTCGAGGGCGAGTCGCTCATTATGGGGCTCAAGGACGTAGCGGTTTCCTCCGGTTCGGCTTGTACCTCCGCCAGCCTGGAGCCGAGTTATGTTCTCAAGGCGATGGGCCGTGGAGACGAGCTGGCCCACTCCTCAATCCGTTTCGGCCTGGGCCGCTTCACTACCCAGGATGAGGTGGACTTCGTGGCCGAAAAGACGGTCGAGGTCGTCAATCGCATGCGCGACATGAGCCCGCTCTACGAGATGGTCAAGGAAGGAATCGATCTCTCGAAAGTGGAATGGGCGCAACATTAATCGAACAAATGCAGGATTCCTCGAAAAAGAGGATGGTTTTTTCAGTTAAATATATCGAGATGATTTCTCGATGAAATTTAAAAGGAGAAATTAAAGAAATGGCTTACAGCGAAAAGGTCGTCGATCATTACAACAATCCACGCAACGTCGGTTCGCTCGACAAGAGTGCCGATACCGTCGGGACCGGCATTGTCGGCGCTCCTGAGTGCGGCGACGTGATGAAGCTTCAGGTAAAAATTAATAGCGATGGCGTTATCGATGACGCCAAGTTCAAGACTTTTGGCTGCGGAAGCGCTATCGCTTCGAGTTCCCTGGCTACTGAGTGGTTGAAAGGAAAGACCCTCGACGAGGCGCAGGAGATCAAGAACACCGAGATCGTCGAGGAGCTCAACTTGCCTCCGGTCAAGATTCACTGTTCGGTTCTCGCCGAAGACGCCATTAAGGCGGCCTTGAACGATTACCGTGAAAAACAGGGAATTCCGACGGTTGGAAACGCCAAATCGGTGGTGTAAACCCTGTGGCGTGGCGGATTCGATGAACCGGCCCCCTTGGGGGGTGGACCAAAAAAGAATAAAGGATGAGACAATGGAACTTGCCGAGAAAAAATCCATCGAGATCAGCGATAGAGCGGTTGTGCACGTTAAGCGGTTCATAGAGAACGAAGGCAAGGCCGATGCCGTTGTCCGGGTCGGGGTTCGGGGGGGCGGCTGCTCCGGGCTTTCCTATGTACTCCAGTTCGAGGACGCCAGCAGCATCGGTATGATGGACCATGTGATTGAAAAAGACGGCATCCGCGTCGTTGTCGATAAAAAGAGCATTCTTTTTTTGGCGGGAACCACCCTTGACTACGAAGACGGCTTGTCGGGCAAGGGCTTTACCTTCAAGAACCCCAACGCGCGTCAGTCCTGCGGATGCGGGGAAAGTTTCTCTATCTAGCGATTGATCACAAGAACGCGCCTCGCCCCCTCGAAATGCACCCGGGTGGGCGCGACGCGTTTTTTTTGAGGTGTCTATCGTGTCACGGCCTTCCGTTTGAGGGCTGTTTTTCCGGTTTTGAGAAATGAATCAGACAAGAACAAAAAACCGCGATACATTTTCGGTGTTCGACGAAAATGGAGAGATACAGCTAATTTCCTCCACTGTCGATCATTTTGCATTTTTCTCCCTGCCGCGAAAAATGAAAATTGACGAGGGTGGACTCGAGGCGAAATATTACGATTATAGCCGCAGGCTGCACCCCGATTTTTTTACGAATGCCCCCGCCTCGAAACGGATTCTCAGCCTGGATGCCTCGGCTCGGCTAAATAGCGCCTATAAAACCCTTAAAGATCCCATTCAAAGAGCGGTTTATCTTGTCGAACTCGAGAGCGGAAAGCTCGAGGAAAACGACTCGAGACCACCAGTGGATTTGCTTGAGGAAATATTCGAGGCGCAGGAGGCAGCCGCCGAGTACAAGTGTTGTGAAGACGACGCGGAAGAGGCAAAAAATCTCAGGGCGAATCTTGAGGCTGCCAAGGAATGTTTTATAGCCCAGCGGGCCGGGCAACGCGCCGCCCTCGCGGACCTCGGCGCAAGGTGGGACAAGGCTATTGATGCGGGCGAGGACCCTCCCGCCGAGGTGATCGATAAGCTGAGATCAGTACTAGGTCTCCGCAATTATATCGACAACATTCTCCGAAGCGTGAACCAGGCTCTGGAAGAGGCGTGATGAGCGATATCATCGGAATCGACCTCGGCACGACGAATAGCCTGGTCGCTATCATGAAAGAGGACGGCCCGTGGGTGATCGCTCCCGAGGGCGAAAACCCTCTTGTACCCTCGGTGGTGAGTTTTCGACAGGACAGGGTGCTTGTGGGCGAGAAAGCCCGCGCCGGGCGCGCCGAGCATATCCGCGATACGATTTTTTCCATCAAGAGATTCATGGGGCGCGGTTTCGCCGACATTCAAGACGAATTACGCCACATTCCTTTTGAAGTTGATCCGGAATGCAAGGAAGCCGTCTTCGTCAAGGCACGCGGACGTGCCTACAGTGCCCCCGAAATCAGCGCGATAATTTTGCGCGAGCTTAAATCGCGTGTGGAAAAACATTTAGGCCACCGGGTTCAGCGTGCGGTAATCACCGTGCCCGCGCATTTCAACGACGCCCAGCGGCAAGCAACGAAAGACGCCGGTCGCCTGGCGGGGCTCGAGGTTCTTCGCATCGTCAACGAGCCGACGGCCGCATCGCTGGCCTATGGGCTGCACGACCGCAACCGGGGGGTCGTCGCGGTTTACGACCTGGGCGGGGGCACCTTCGATATTTCCATCCTGAGAGTAAAAGAGGGCATATTCGAGGTCCTGGCGACCGGCGGCGATACCCGGCTGGGTGGAGACGATTTCGACCATGCCCTGTCGGATTATCTGATTGAGCGTGCGGGAATTGAACTCGAGAATAATCAGGAAGCGGTTGGCCAGTTTGTTCTCGCGGCCGAACGGGCGAAACGGGAGTTGACCGAAAAAGACGAGACCGAGATCGTCCTGGAAAACCCGGGGGGGACTTCTCTATCGTTCAGGGAAAAACTCATGCGCGCCGAGATGGAAAAAATTATTACACCCATCGCCGAGCGGACGCTGGCTCCCTGCCGCAGGGCGCTCACGGATGCCGGTGTTACCGCGAGCGAAATAGGCGAGGTGGTTCTCGTTGGCGGCTCGACGCGGATTCCGCTCGTTCGGCGAATGGTGGCCGACCTGTTCGGAAAAGAGCCCCACTCGGACCTGAATCCCGATGAGGTCGTGGCCCTGGGGGCGGCGGTCCAGGCGGACATCCTCGCCGGCGGCCGAAAAGACATGCTCCTCCTCGACGTAACCCCGCTTTCGCTCGGCATCGAGACGGTGGGCGGGGTGATGGGGTGGATCATTCCGCGCAACACGACGATACCGACGAGCCAGCGCGAGGTGTTCACTACCTTCAAGGACAACCAGACCGGCGTTGACATCCATGTCCTCCAGGGCGAGCGCGAATTGATCAAGGACAACCGCTCGCTCGCCCGGTTTGTCTTCGGCATCGATCCGGCCCCCGCGGGGATGGCCCGGATCGAGGTGACGTTTTTGATCGACGCGAATGGAATCCTGAGTGTCACGGCCAGGGATCTGCGGAGCGGAAAAGCAGCTTCGGTCGATGTCCAACCCTCCTACGGCCTCACGGACGAGCAGGTGGAGAAAATGCTCCTCGACTCCTTTGAACATGCCGAGGCCGATATTCAGGCCCGGCAGGTGCTCGAAGCGCGGGCCGAGGCCGAGAATGTCGTGGCGGCGACGCTGCGCGCGCTCCGCGATTACGGGGAGGTTAATGTGGGCGAAAAGGAGCGCGCCGCGATCACTGGAGCCATATCGGGTGTCGAGGGAGCGCTTGAGCGGGAGGATCATCAACTCATTCGGGAGAAAATAGACGCCCTCAACGAGGTGACCCATCCGCTCGCTGAAAGAATGATGGACAATGTTCTCAAAGAGGCGCTGGCCAACAAGCGCCTGAGCGAGGCGATGAGCGATTAGCCCGCCGAAGACGGCGGTTTTCAACGGGGATAGAAAATGGCAAAACTTCATTTTATCGACGAAGATCGGACTCTTGAAATTAAACCGGGTCAAAATATTTTGGAAGTGGCCCTGGATAATGGCTTCGACCTCGATCATGCCTGCGGCGGCGTTTGCGCCTGCTCGACGTGTCATGTGAAGATCCGCGAGGGATTCGACCTGTTTCCCGAAGCCGAGGAGGAAGAAGAGGATCAGCTCGACAACGCCCGTGATGTGAATCTCGAAAGCCGGCTGGCCTGCCAGTGCGTGCTTCAAGAGGAAACTGATCAGGTCATCGAGATAGATATTCCCTTCTGGAATGTTAATCTTGTTCAGGAAGGCCCTGAAGCGGCCCGGGAAACCTATTAGCCGGATCATGAGAAGAGAACTTGGAAAAATTTACCTGGGATGACTCCGAGGATATCGGTATTGCGCTGGCGGAAAACCATTCCGGCGTCGATCCTCTTCAGGTGCGTTTCACCGACCTCCATCAGTGGGTGATCGCTCTCGAGGAGTTCGGTGGCGATCCGATGGAATCCAACGAAGGCAAGCTCGAAAAAATTCAGATGGCCTGGCTCGAGGAATTCAGGGAAGAGCAAGGCGAGTAGCGGTGGTGATTCCGGTGTCCAGGGGGGGTGGTTCGTTGACTGCGGCATCGGAAGAATTCGCCGGAGGAAAACTGCTCCTCGGCCGGGAAGGACAAATCACAACGATCACCATTAACCATCCCGACCGGATGAATTCCCTCGAACTCGAAATGTGGGCGGAGTTGGCCAGGCTCGTCCCCGAACTCGACAAAGACGATAATATCCGCGTTCTCGTATTCCGGGGCGCGGGGGAAAGAGCCTTCTCCGCCGGGGCCGATATCTCCCGCTTCGCGGAGGAGCGCTCGAATTCCGCCCAGGCGCGCGAATATTCGGAAAAATTCCTTCCCGGCCTCGATGCCATTGAAGCTTTTAGCAAGCCCACCCTCTCGCTGATTCGCGGGGCGTGCGTCGGCGGGGGGATCGAGCTCGCCGCCGCGACGGATATGCGCATCGCGGGCGAATCGAGCCGGTTTGGCGTGCCTGTGGCGAAGCTGGGTCTCGTGGCCGGCTATTCGGAACTGCGACGATTTGTTCAGTCGATCGGGCCCGCCCGCACGATGGACATGCTCCTGACGGCGCGCCTTTTTTCCGCCAGGGAAATGCTCGACGCCGGGTTTTTGGCCAGGGTGGTTCCGGACGACGAGGTGGAGAAGACCGCTCTCGAAACCGCGGAACGCATCGCCTCGCTCGCGCCCCTTGTCCAGCGCTGGCACAAAGAGTTCGTGAAAACCATCCTTCGCGATCCAGCCCTGGGCGCCCTCACCGAGGAAGATATCGCGAAACAGTTCGCCAGCTTCGACACCGAAGATTTTAAAGAAGGGGTGGACGCGTTTTTGTCCAAGCGCACCCCTCGTTTCGAGGGGAGATAAACACCCGATGACCCCGGATATGGGCGGCGCTCTCAAGGGTGTCCGCGTCCTCGAAGTGTGCCAGATCATGGCCGGCCCGTTTTGCGGCGCCCTTCTGGGCGACATGGGGGCCGATGTCATCAAGGTCGAAAAACCCAACGGCGGAGACGATGCCCGCCTCATGGGACGCTATTTCGACGGCGGCGAGGGGCACGGCTTCATGAACCTGAACCGCAACAAGCGAAGCCTCGCGATCAATCTCAAGTCGGAAAAAGGCCGCGCTCTTTTATTCGAGCTGGCCGATGGCGCGGACGCCCTCATCGAAAATTTCCGGCCCGGCACCATGGACCGCCTGGGTCTTGGCTACGAGGATTTTCAAAAAGTGAACCCCGGGCTGATCTATGCTTCGATCTCAGGCTACGGACATACGGGGCCTTTCAGGGATAAGGGCGGATTTGATCTGGTGGCGCAGGGGCTCTCGAGCCTCATGAGTTTCACCGGAGAGCCGGGGCGACCGCCGGTCAAGATTCCGATTCCGGTCTGCGATCTGAACGCGGGGATCTACACGGCTTTTTCCATCCTCTCGGCCTATATTTACAAATTGCGCACAGGCGAGGGCCAGCGAATCGATACATCGCTTGTGGACGCCGGGCTGGGCTATACCTTCTGGCAGTCGTCCCAGTTTTTTCCCGAGGGGGAAATACCCGTTCCCCGAGGCTCGGCGCACGAAGTCACCGCCCCATATCAGGCGTTCAAGTGCTCGGACGGCTATATCGCGCTGGGCGCGGCGAATCAGGCCAACTGGGAACGAGCCTGCAAGGCCCTTGGCCGTGAAGACCTGATGGATAGAGACGAGTACAAGACCGACAAGGACCGGGCGATCCATTACCTCGAGCTGGCCGGGGAGCTGGACGCAATGTTTATGAAGGAAACGCGCGATGAATGGCTCCGGCGCCTTGAGGCCGAGGGCGTGCCCTGCGGGCCAATACTGAACATGGCCGAGACTTTCGATCATCCCCAAATCAAGAACCGGGAAATGGCGGTTGAGGTGGATCATCCGACAGCCGGCAAAATGCGGGTGCTTGGATTCCCCCCGAAACTCTCGGAAACGCCCGGAATCGTGCGCCGTCCCGCGCCCACCCTGGGACAGCACACCGATGAAGTAATCAGGGAACTCGGAAAAAGCGACGAGGAAATTCGCGCCCTCAGAGATGAGGGCGTCCTGGCCTAAGGTGTCCTGGCTTGATACGGGGCCTCGGCTGGCTCGCCGTGAAAATCAATAATCCCTGACAAAACCCGGCGGAGGGAGCGTAATGCCGCAGGAGCCGGAAAATCCACCCGCCGGAATCTATCTGGTCACTACCCCTATCGGAAACCTCGAGGATATTTCCGACCGCCAGCGACGGATTCTCGAGAGTTGCGACTTGGTGGCTTGCGAGGACACCCGCCGGACGGGCCTGCTTCTCTCCCGTCTTTCCATTAAAAAACCTCTGCTCAGTTACCACGATCACAACGAATCGGCTCGCGCCGAGCAACTGGCCGAAAAAGCGGCGGCTGGCGAGATCGTCGCTGTCGTCTCGGATGCCGGAACACCGGGGATTTCCGATCCCGCCTACCGGGTGGTTCGCGCCGCGATTGAACGTGGCGTGCCCATTGTCCCCATTCCGGGACCCTCGGCGGTCATGGCCGCCCTTGTGGCTTCGGGTCTGCCTACGGACCGGTTCGTATTCGAGGGGTTTTTGCCTCAGAAGGGAGAGCGTAGGTGGCGCCGGGTCGAGGAACTCCTCGAGGAGGAGCGAACGGTTATTCTGTTCGAATCTCCCCATCGTGTGGTCCGCCTGATAGAGGAAATTTCGAAGTGCGCCCCCGCCCGCCCGCTGGTGCTGGCGCGTGAGATTACCAAGCTTTACGAGGAGTTCCTGCGCGGGACGGCGGCCGAGCTAGCCGAAAGGATGAAAGGCCGCAGCGTCAAGGGCGAATGTGTATTGCTCTTTGGGCCCAGGCGAATGGAAAAATAGGGCCAGGAAGGGCTGAAAATACTCAATTCTCGCAGGAGCACACGGGCCTCCCCGTTTTGGGGGAAGAAATTTCGCCGGCAGGTGTTTATGTAGTAGCAAAACCATGACGATTGGATATTTGGAAAGTTTTCCTAACTGACCAAGGAGCTTATTCATGCGCCGGTGCCGCTGGTTCGTAGTATTTTTTTCCGCTGCGATCATTTTCGGCTACTCTATGCCGTCCCCGGGCGCGGAGAAAAAAGCCGCGCCAGGTGAAGTAATCCTCGCTGAATTGGGGGATGAAAAAATCACCCTCGAGGATTTCAATTCATTTATTTCAAGCCTCCCGGAAAATGTTCAGGCCGGGGCCCGGGCGCAGAAAAACGATGTGCTCGACACGCTGATCAGCCGCCGTTTGATTTACCGGCGCGCCAAATCCCTTGGCCTCTCAAAGCGCAAGTCCGCCAAAGCTTTTATTGTGCGGGCGCGGCGCGAGATCATGATCAGGACCGTGCTGGAGGACCTCGGGAAAGAGTGGAAGATCTCAGAAAAAGAAGTTAAGGACGAATACGAAAATAACAAGGAAAAATACCAGTCGATAGGGAAAGTTACGGCAGCCCATATCATGGCGCTAACGGAAAAAGAAGCCAGGGACCTGCTTGGCAAACTGGACAGGGGCGGGGATTTCACCGAGCTAGCCAAAAAATACTCCCTCGCCCCGGAGCGTGGGAACGGTGGGAGTCTCGGCGAAATGACGAAAGGCCAACATTTGAAAACCGGTCTGCCCGCCATCATCGAAGAGACCGCTTTTATGCTAAAAGCGGGAACTTACAGCGGGGTCATCAAGAGTCAGTTTGGATGGCACGTCGTCCGGACCTCCGAAAAATCCGAATCCCGGCGGATTCCCTTCGAGGAAGTTCGCGTATCAATTGAAAAATCCCCGGAGGTAGACAAGCGGACCAAGGGGATGAAAAAAATGCTGAAACAATTAAAAGAAAAGCACAAGGTCAAAGCGTATAAGGGTCGGCTTCCCTGGCGTGATTTGGTTTTGGTAGTGGGAAGATCAGGCGGCTGATTTTTTTGGTTGTTGGCTGAGGCTTTTTTGAAGGATGAGAGCGGAGCCTATCGAGATAAATATGAAGAGAATGATGAGCGAGAAGGGCACAACATAGCTTTTGGTATAGTCGTAGAAAAATCCCGCCAGCGGTGGACCGACGACCCCGCCCAAGCCGTAGCAAATTTCGGTGAAGCCCACGATTATCCCGTAGGTCGGACCCTCGAAGATATCCCCGCCCAGCGCCGAGCCGCAGGCGCTCATTCCGCCGATCCCGAGACCGTAAATCACCGCGAACAAATATGCCGGCAACACCCCCCCGCCCAGGAAGGGAATCAGCAGCAACAGGATCAACCCCAGATTGACTAATAGCGCCGAAGCCGCCACTCCCCAGCCCCTGCCAAGGCGGTCGCCAAGCCAGCCTCCCGATATACTTCCGACAGTCCTCAAAAGTCCTACGGTCCCGAGCACGAGAGCGGCGGAAGCCATGGAAAAGTTCATGTCTACGAAGTAGAGCTGAATCTGGCTGATGATGGTGTTGTTGTTGAAGCCGACGGCGAAGTAGAGAAACATCATCGCCCAGAAGCGGTAGTCGCCTTTCAGGGCGAGGAAAACGCTTCGTACGCTTTTGTCCACCGCGGTTTCTTCGGCGGCTTTCTCGGCGGGGTTTTTCTCCTCCTCCCGGACCGGAAGACCGTCTCTCGCCTGTCCCACATCCTCGGGGCGATCACGCATGATGAAATAACTCGCCGGCGTGATGACCAAAAGAATAATGGCGCCGTAGGCCACATAGGCCATGCGCCAACCCCACATATCGATCATTCTTTCGATCATCGGGGAGAGAACCAGAATTCCGATTCCGATGCCCGAAAGGGTGATGCCGGTGGCGCGCCCGCGTTTTTGGACAAACCATCGGGGCATGATCGCCGTGTTGGTTGCGAAACCGTTCAGGGCGAGTCCGATGCCGCCGACAATGCCGAACAGGATATAGATGTGCCATATGGAGTTGATGAAAAATCCGGAGAATGAAGCGACAGCCACAAGGAAACAGCCCCAGGGCATGATCGCGCGCGGCCCCTTTCTTTCGAGGAGTGAACCGATATAAGGGGAGGAGACGGCGTAAATGAGCAACGAGAGCGAGAACGCGCCGCCAAGGATGCCCCGGCTCCATCCGAATTCCTGGATGAAGGGGACCTGAAATATGGCGAAAGAGAAACGGAAAACGACCTGGAAAGCCAGCGTCACGAAACCCAGGCCAACGATGATCCATCCGTAATAGAAGCGGGGTGTTGCTCGGGATTGAGGAGTGGCTGCCATGGCTCTTCGGCTCCGGGCCATAGCCCGGAAGAGCGCCATGGATAGGATGAATTCAAAGATAAAAGACAATGAATTTCAAGAAAATATATTTCTATAAAAAGTTAAAAACCATCGTAGCGTTTTGGGGCGACGATCCGCAATCCTCGCCGGGGTGAATCCGGCCCGTTAAATTTCCGCCTCCCGGAAAGCCATCGCGGTCTGGACGTGGATATCCACGGTGTCCTCGGGATTTCTCGCATAGCCCCCGCCGAGGGTTCCCGCGACGGGTATCCCCCGCCTCCGACATTCGCCGAGAACAAAGTCGTCACGCCGCCGAAGCCCCTCCTTGGTGAGTTTCAGCGTTCCGAGCTTATCGCCCCCATAGGGATCGGCCCCGGCCTGATAGAGGACAATTTCGGGGCGGTGATCATCGAGGATTCGCGGAATATGCATTTCGATTATTTTCATGTAGTCGCGGTCGCCGGTCAGGTCCGAAAGGCCAGCGTCCAGATCGCTCCGGCGCTTCGGAGGGTAGATATTCTCTTGGTGAATCGAAAACGTGAACACGTTGTCATCATTCTTGAAAATTACCGCCGTTCCGTTTCCTTGATGAAGGTCGCAATCGATCACGGCGGCCCTTGAGACGGCGCCCTCGCTCAAAAGCGCCCGGATGGCCACGGCGAGATCGTTGAAATAACAAAACCCCTCGGCGCAGTCCGGGAAGGCGTGATGAAAACCACCCGAAAGATTCAGCGCAAGGCCCCTCTTCAGCGCTTCGCGGGCGGCGAGAATGGTTCCCCCCACGGCAAGAAACGTCCACCGGACAATCTCCGGCGAAAGAGGAAGCTCGCTCGGGCGAGTGCGGTGGGTGTGGTCTCCCGAGCGCATGTCGGCAAGATACCCGGAGGTGTGGACCCGGAGGATATCTTCATCCCTGGCCTTCTCGGGCCGGAGGAATGCGTCTTCGGGAACCCCCGCCGCCAGCAGGCGCTCATAGGTCTTGCGGAATTTTTCCACCTGAAGAACGTGGCCGTTAAGGTTGGCATAATAGCCCGGATGAAAAATGAACGTGGCCACTAGACGGCTCCGATCTCCCGCAGGCGGTCGATGTCGCCCTTGGTGTAGCCAAGATTTTCCAGGATTTCTTGGGTGTGCTTACCCTTTGGGGGACCCGGCCAACGGATGTGGCCCGGCGTTCCCTTCATGTTGGGGATCGGTCCCTGAAACCGGATGGGGCCGAGCTCCTCGTCGTCCATTTCGATAAAAGTGCCCCGGTGACGGACGTGCGGGTCTTCGAGAAGTTGTTCGATGTCGTAGACGGGACCGAGCGCGCCCTCGTAATCCTGAAAATGGCTGACGGTTTCCTCCAGGGTATGTTTTCCGATCCAGCCCTGGATCGCTTCGTCGAGTTCAGCCGCGTTCGCGACGCGCCCCTCCTGGTTTTGCATGCGCGGGTCTTCGGCCAGATCGTCCCTGTCAATAGCGCTCATGATGCGCCTGAAAATACTTTCCGCGCTCGCGGAAAGAACGACAAACCGCCCGTCCTTGCAGCGGTAGGTATTCCGGGGCGCTACAAAGGGAATGGCGTTGCCGGTGCGGGTCTGAATGGTTCCGAGTTGATCGTACATGAGCGATTGCGGCCCGAGGATGGTGGTCATCGGTTCGTAAATGGCGAGATCGATCTCCTGGCCCGGCGCGCCATGAACGTCGCGGTGGTAGAGGGCCATCATGACGGCGTAGGCGCCGCACATCGCGGCGATTCCGTCGGCCAGCGCGAAAGCGGGCAGGGTCGGCGGGCCGTCCGGGGAGCCGGTGATGTGAGCGAATCCGCTCATTGCCTCGGCGAGGGTGCCGAAACCCGGCCTCTTGGCGTAGGGTCCTTCCTGGCCGAAGCCGCTTGTTCTCATCAGGATTAGCTTCGGGTTCAGTTTGTGGAGCGCCTCCCAGCCCAGGCCCCATTTCTCAAGCGTTCCGGGCCGGAAATTCTCGACGAGAACATCCGCCCCCTCGCAAAGTTTTTTGATAATTTCGAGGCCTTCGGGTTTTGAGATGTCGCAGGTGATTGATTTCTTGCCGCGCCCGGCCAACTTCCACCAAAGTGAAACTCCGTCCTTGAGCGGGGCGAAGTTGCGGAGCGAATCCCCCCGGGGGTGCTCGATCTTGATCACCTCCGCCCCGAAGTCGGCCATGTAGGTGGCGATCCAGGGCCCGGCGAACAGGGTGCCGATGTCAACGACGGTGACACCTTCGAGGGGTTGTTTTCCCGAACCGGCCATATGCGAAACGCTCCTGTCGCGGCTTGGAGGGTGGCGGCCCCGGTGGTGGTGGAAGATTCGGGATTCGCGATGGCGCATCGTAGCAAGCCCCCCGGCGGCTATCAATGATTGAGTCCGCCGGTCATGGACTTGAGCTGTGGGAGTTGGGATACTTGCGCCTTGAAAAATATCGCCGTCAGACTTCGGCGGGCCGCGCCGGTGCTCCCGATGAGAGGAACTTAAAGATGCTCCGAATAACAACAATTGTTCTCTGCGCTTTCTTTTTGTTTGCTCCCGTTCATGTCAGCTTTCCCGGCCTCGGGCCGGACGGGGTCCGCTGGGCGACGGATAATGCCGAGGCCCGCTTTGGCCGGATGGGGGGTTTCGGCCGGATGCGGAGCTTCGGGTTCCGGGGTTCGCGGGGCATGTTCCGCTCCCGGCGGTCATTTGGCGGCCTCAGCCGCAGAAGAAACTTCGGTTCCTCTCGCTCCCGGCTGGGCTCCCGCGCCTCGGGTTTTAGACGCAGATCGCTTTTTGGCGGCGGCTTCGGTGGTTTCGGCGGCGGTTTCATGGGCGGCATGGCCGGAATGTTCCTTGGCGGGATGGTTGGGCGGATGCTCTTCGGCGGGATGGGCGGCGGCTTCGGAGGCGGTGGCGGAATCGGGCTCCTGGAGATAATCCTTATCGGGGGCGGTATTTTTCTTCTCATGCGCTACCTCAGAAACCGGCAGGCGCCCGCCTATAGCGGCAACTACGGCGGCTCGTCCTATTCGGGAGACGATCCCTACGACGTGGAGGAATCTCACGGCAGCCGCGGGGGGAGCGTCTACCGAGGGCACGACATTGGCTCGGGCCACGGGCGAGGCTCGGGGCCGGTTGCGGCGACCTATGCCGCGGATTCTTCCCGTGCCGAGGAGGGCCTGCCCGGAATCAAGTCCTCGGACGGTTCGTTTTCCCGCGAGAATTTTTTACTCGATGTGCGCGAGTCATTCATGCGCTTTCAGGACGCCTGGGTGGCGCGCGACCTTTCGCCGATGCGCGATTTGTTCGACAGCGATATTTTTGATCAGTGCCAGCGCGATCTGGATAAGATGAAGAGCGAGGGCCGGGTGAACAAGCTCGAGAACCTCGAAATTCTCCAGCTCGAAATCGCCGAAAGCTGGCAGGAGGAGGGACATGACTTCATCACCGTGACCTACGAGGCGAGCCTGCTCGATTATGTGGTTTCGGAATCAAGCGGCGAAGTGCTGGAGGGAAATTCCTCCGAACCCGTCCGGTTCATAGAGCACTGGACCTGGGTGCGCTCCTCGGGTCCGGGCCGCTGGTTCCTCTCCGCGATCAGCCAGGCGTAGGGGGAGGGGAGGCTATTCCTCGGCGGGGGCGTCTTCTTCTCCGTACTTCTTGCCGCCCTCCCAGTCCTTGAGCGACCACCAGAGGTAGAGAATACCGCCCAGGATGGTCGTCATCACGGCCGCGAACCCGACGAGAAGATAAAACGGCAGCCCACCGCGGTAGGCCTGTCCAGCGCCTGCCCGGAGTGCGGTTTCGCTGGAGGCCCGGAGGGAGGCGCCGCCGGAAGGCCGGGGCGCGGGAGCGGAAAACGAGGCCGCTTTCTCCGCCATTATCGCCTGTTCGGCCTCGAACTTCGTGTAGCCGTAATAGATCAGCGCGCTGATCGCGGTGACGATCAACAACGTACATATGGGCCATTTGAGTTTGTTGCCGGTTTTTTTCTCAGTGTTCATTTTTTCACCTTCGGAATGATTTCCTCCG
This sequence comes from Nitrospinota bacterium, assembly GCA_029937135.1. GTDB lineage: Bacteria > UBA8248 > UBA8248 > UBA8248 > UBA8248 > UBA8248. The sequence goes on along the minus strand of JAPYQX010000007.1, from coordinate 3,959 downwards.
CCAGCAGGGTCATCTGATCCATGTCCGATTCCGGCGCGCCCACCGGGCGGAGGATGAAGTGTGACGCCCCAGCCTCGGTGAACGCCTTGAGTTGTTCGGCGCAACGGGCCGGCGGACCGTGAATCAGGTACTTTTCCGCGATTCCCTCGAAATTCATATTGTAGCGTTGGGTGAGGTATTCCGTCCCGGTTTTGAGGGCTCGATCCTCATCATCATCAATGTAGATAAAGGCATGGTGCGCCGCTGTCCACCCGCCTTCGGCAATTGGAAGCTCCCGCCCCGCTTTTTCGGCTATTTCGTGGATTTGTTTCAACCCCTCGGCGAACCGTTTGGCGGTGAAAAGATAGGAGACGTAGCCATCGCCCAGCAGGGCGGCGCGCTTGCGGGCGGCGTCGCTCCGGCCACCAATCCAGATAGGTGGGCCTCCCGGAGTGGCGGGTAGCGGGCTCTGGATGGTCTCTCCGAATGACCAGAACCGGCCTTCGTGGCTGACCGGTTTTCCGGTCCAGAGCTTTCGGATGATTTCGATGGCCTCGTCGGTCCGCGCGCCACGCTCCTTTAGCGGAATCCCGCAGAGATCGAATTCTTCTTTTCCCTCCCCACCGACCCCGACCCCGAAAACAAACCGGCCCCCGCCCGAGAGAAAATCCACCGTCGCAGCGGTCTTGGCGGCGACGCCGGGGGTGCGAAGGGGGAGAAGGTAGACCGAGGTTCCGATGGTGAGGCGGGAGGTGCGCGCCGCGAAGGCCGCCAGTGTTGTCAGGCTTTCGGTAAAATGACCGCCGTGGAAGGCGATGTGATCTCCGATCCAGAGCGAATCGAACCCGAGGGCCTCAACGGCCTCGGCGGTGGAAAACACCACCTCCGGCGGAGAGGGGCGGTCGGGGTGCATTCCCCAGGTGATTCCAAACCGGATGGGTGGCGCCATTTTCAGTCCTTTTTGTTTGGCCGCGTATGGGAATCTGGCCTATTTACCCCTGTCGGGGAATTCGGGCGCCGGAATCTTATCACGGGGCCTGATTATTGGACCTCCGTCTGATTATCGAACTCCCGGCCCCGGTGGCAATCTTCCCCAAGGGGCTTTCCCGGGCGTCAAGAAAGCCGATTCCGGGCGTCAGTCATCCCCCGAATTTGAGAGATTCGCACTTGACCGCTTCTGGTGAATCGCTCGTAAGACATTGTAAATAAATCACATGTAATTTATTGGTGGTTTGGCACCGATCATGCTTTTCTTGGGGGGCAGGCAGGAGCAGGTAGATGCGGAATTTTGTAGAACAACCCCCGGGAGAGTAAAAGATGGTTGAAACCCGCATGGATGTGATGATTTCCAGGCTGGCGGCCCAATCGCAGCCTGTTAACAACCCTCCGAGGCGGCCCGCCAGCGAAAAGGTTGTCCAGGCGCGGCCCGCCGAGGGCGCCCGATCCGTCGAGACCGATATCGCCAGAATTTTCGCCAAACGGGCGTTTCAGGCGACCCCCTCAACGGAGACCAGGCCTGTTGCATCCCCCTCGGCGGGCCGCGCGGAGGTCGTCTGGACATTCTCGCCTAATCTTTTCTCCGCATCGCCTCTCACGGCCGGAAATTGCCCGGTTCGGGCGGAATATGCTAATCTTTCCTTGTAGTCGGGTGGTTTCCGGCCGCGCTTCCGGGGGAGGATTGGCCAGATGTTCGATACAGTCGGATCCGTTTTGCCGCCCGCTTTGCGGCCAAAGCTCACCGCTCCTCCCGAGACCCCCCCGGCACAGTTCCAGGTTATCAGCAAGCTTTCTCAAATCGACGTGGCAAGCCAGCGCGCGGCAAGCATTCTTTCCCGAATCAGTTCCCCGAAAGAAAAAGAAAAACCATCGACGGTTACTGAGGACGATTACCCCGAGGTCGAAGTATCCAGGGGCAAGGCGGTAAACGTCACAGGCTGATTCTCCCCGTGTTTATATCCTTTCGATTCGCTTCATCGGTTTCACTTGGATGAAAGTTCCGTGTAGTCTCTTGGCCGTCCGCGAGGGGGGGGGCGGACATTCGATATTGCCCCTGCCGATTAAAAACAAAGCGCTCCCCGCGCGGGAGACGCCGTACCGAAGGAGCATCAGATGGTCGATATCCGGCCCTTTCGCGGGTTGCGCCACTCCGGCATCTCTCCCGATCAAATTGGGGATGTGACTTCGCCTCCCTACGACGTTTTCTCGCCGGAAATGCAGCGTGCCTATAGTGAGCGTCATCCGCACAATGTCATCCGTCTCATTCTTGGCGAAATTCTGGCCGGCGAGGGGGATGACTCGGGGCGAATCAGCCGCGCCGTGGGCTATATCACCGACTGGCGGCGGGAGGGGATTCTCGCCACCGATGAGAAACCCGCCCTTTACCCTTACCGCCAGATTTTCTCATTGCCGGACGGAACGAGGCTCGAGCGGCGGGCGTTTTTTACCTCTGTCCGGCTCGAAAAATACGGAGCGGGCAAGATTTTTCCGCACGAACAAACCTTCCCCAAACCGAAAGGGTTTTTGTTCGGTCTCTACAATGGATGCGGGGCGCACTTCGGCCCCATTTTTTCCTTTTACGACGATCCCGGGGACTGTGCGGCGAAAGCCCTTGTCGCTTCGATGGAGGGAGCGCCGATCGCCGATTTCGAGGAAGAGGGCGTGCGCCACACGCTCTGGCGATGCGAGGAATCATCTTCTATCGAGGCCGTACAAAAAGCGCTGGCCGGCCTGGAGACTTTTATCGCGGACGGGCATCACCGTTACGAAACTTCCCTGAACATTCAGGAGGCCGCTCGAAAAAACGGCGCGCCAAAAAACGATGAAGTGGACTATGCGCTGATGTGTCTGGCGAATGCGTCGGACCCTGGCATGGTTGTCCTGCCCACTCACCGGCTTTTGAAAAAAATCGGGTCGCCGGTTGAAACCGCGCTCGCGTCTCTGGCGGAAATTTACGAAGTGACCGAAGAGCCCGCCCCGGCGGAGGGCGAAGGCGAGACAGTGGCCCGGCGCCTTCGAGAGTTGGGGAGGGAGGAGCGCACGGCGTTTTGCTTATTCTCCGGCGAAGGTCCTCTTCGCTACCTTGTCAGAAAAGAAAGCGCTCAGACGGGCGCCGGTGATTCCGTTGCCGGGATCGTCGCTTCTCTCGACGTTAGCCGCCTTCACGCCGATATCGTGGACGGCGCCCTCGCGGCCTCGCACGATGAAGCCGACATCGCCTTCACGCCCGATCCCGAGGCCGCCCTCGCCGCCGCCCGCTCGGGTGAGTGCGCGGTTTCCTTGCTGCTCAATCCGACTCCGATTCAGTCGGTGGTGAAAATCGCCAAGGCCGGCGGCAAGATGCCCCACAAGTCCACCTACTTTTTTCCGAAACTCAGGACCGGCCTGGTCTTCCACGCCTTCGCGCCTCCCGCGATGGATTGAGGTCTTCCCGGCGATGAAGTTCGAGACAGCCGAATTCATCACAAGCGCCTCCGACCGCCGCGGCTGGATCGCCGAGGAAGCCCCCGAGATCGCCATTGCCGGGCGCAGCAACGTCGGCAAGTCCACCCTCATCAATGCTCTTTGCCGCCGAAAAAAACTCGCCAAGACCAGTGGCGCACCCGGTAAAACCCAACTCATCAACTTCTTCCGGATTGACGGCAACTCTATCCTCGTCGATTTGCCCGGCTACGGGTTCGCCAAGGTTCCCGTCGCGGTCAAGAACAATTGGCGGCGAATGGTCGAGATGTATCTGGCCGAGCGAGGAGCGCTGCGCGGGGTGGTCGTCCTGGTGGATTCGCGGCGCGGAGCGAAGGAGATGGATCTGGATCTTCTCGAATGGCTCGCCAAGGCCGGTCTTCCCGCGTGTCTTGTTCTCACCAAAATCGACAAGCTCAAACAAAGAGAACGAAAGATCGCCGCCGATGCGCTGACAAAAACGCTCATCGAGGGCGGCGAGCGCTTCGGCCTGCTTGCGGTACCACATTTGGGGCATGCTGATC
>JAPYQX010000259.1 GCA_029937135.1 Nitrospinota bacterium | reverse complement strand
GGTCCAGGTGGACCGGCCCCATCGGCTCGCTTAGGGCTATCCGTAGCGCTTCCTCGAGGGTGGATGCGATTCTTCCCTCCCGCAACGCGAGGCTCGCCTTGGTGATGGGTTTAAAGAGCGTGTGATGGTCGATGACCATCTGGATGCGCCGGTCAAGTTGATTGATGTTGAGATTGCATGTGATCGCGATCATGGGGGAGCGATCGAGGTAGGCGCTGCCGACTCCGGTGGCGAGATTCGTCGCTCCCGGCCCCAGTGTCGAGATGCCGAGGCCCGGTATTCCGGTCGTGCGGCCCATGACGTCGGCGGCGAAACTCGCCGAGCCTTCGTGCGCGGTCAGGACGAACTGGATGCCGCCCTTCCGCATGGCGTCCATGAATGGGATTACATTTCCGCTCGGGATTCCAAACCCGTGGGTAATTCCCGCGTTCTTGAGAATTTCGACGATCAGATCGGCATTGTTTTTAGACATCGATATGCTCCAGCCGCCCGCTCAGGGCGCGCGGTAAATGTTTGGGTCGCCCGCTCAGGGAGCTCGGTAGATGTTCAGAAGATCCTTGTAAAGAGCGGCGGCCGCCCCGCGAGGGTCGCTTTTTCCGCCCGAGACAGTAATGCGGTCCATCGTATCGGTGGTGTAGGTGATTCCTTTTTCGGAGCCATCGACGCTTGCGAGCGGATGGTCCGCCGAAAGGCCGATGGGGGCGACAGAGGCGCGTATCCCGCCCTGTTTGTCTTTCAGGGCGCTTCCCACCAAGCGGATGATTTTTCCATTCGCGGTCTCGCGGCGAACCTCGTCCGCCGAAATGCCGGTGATTCCGGTTCTGTCTACCTGTTCGGGCAAAAGGTCGGCCCCCATCGCCACATTGGTTATTAGCGCCAGCTTGTTGGCGGTGTCGATCCCCTCGACATCGAGGGTGGGGTCCGTTTCGGCGATGCCGAGGCGTTGGGCCTCGGCCAGGGCATCATCATAGCTCATGTTGTCGGTCCGCATCCGGGAAAGGATGAAATTGGAAGTCCCGTTCAGGACGCCCTCGATGGAAAGAATTTCGGCGCCCGCCAGGCAGGTCTGGGCGACATCCAGGGTCGGGAGGGCCGCCGCCGCCGCCGCCGAAAGCTTGATTGCCACCCCTTTGGAATCGGCGAGCGATTTTAGCGATTTGTAGTTTCGGATAAAGGGGCCTTTGTTGGCGCTGACAACATGCCACCCGCGCTCGAGCGCCAGCCGGATATGGGTCAGGGCGGGTTCTCCCGTTTTAATATCCGTCGGCGTTGTTTCGACGAGGACATTTGTCCGCGCCGCTTCGCGGACGATGTCGGCGCCCTCCCACCCCGGTTTGCCCGTCTCCGGGTAATCACCCAGGCTTCCATTTTCCTCGAAGTAATCGGCGAGAGCGGACGGCGGTATTCCGCCATCGCTCAAAACGCTTCCCTTGAGTTCACCCACCCCCGCGAGTTCAATCTCGATGCCATGCCGTTCGGAGGCTATTTGGCGCTTGGTGTCCAGAAGGCGGGCGAAATTCCGCCCTACTTTTCCGAAACCGCATATCACCACCCGAACGCGCCTGGTCACATCATCGCCTTGATTTGATGGATGGGGAGGCCGATGGAGACCCTACCCCAAATCGACCTACTCTCATGCCATGTACCGGTAGGGTGGTCAAGGAAAGGGCCGCTCCGGGACCCCCGCGCCACCATCACCTCCCCTCGCGCACACCGTGCGCTTTGGGCCTTAGTGTGGAAGATCAAGGTACCGTGCCCGAAGTAATGTAATCTTCCCGCTCCCCGGTTTTGGAGGGCGGCATATTCGAGGATCTTTTGATGCCTGAATTAAAATTGTATGCGGCGTTTGGCGATTATGACCGTACCGGCGGGCTCACAGCCGGCCGCGTCAGCCCCAGGGATATTGAGTTGCGGGCGGTGACGCTGCCTCCCACCGAGATATTTTCCCGGATGTGCAAGGAACTCGAATTCGACCTCTCGGAGATGTCGATGGGCGCCCATTGTTATTTGCTGGGCACGGGAGACAGCCCTTTCGTGGGTATGCCCGCGTTTCCCAGCAAGGTCTTCCGGCATTCGATGGTCTATGCCAACACCGCGGCGGGGGTCGATAAGCCCGAGGATCTCAACGGAAAGCGGGTGGCGATTCGGGAGTGGGGGATGACCGCCGTGGTCTGGATCGTCGGCATCCTCGCCGAGGAGTACGGGCTCGACGTGAACTCGATCGAATGGGTGGCGGCGATGGAGCCCCGGGTTCCAATCCGGATGCCCGAAGGGGCGCGGGTGCGTTACATGGAGCCGGGCCAGACCATATCGGGCATGCTCGATTCCGGTGAGGTGGACGGCGCGCTGATTCACCAGGTCCCCGAATGCTTCAGGGCCGGGTCCCCCCGCGTGAAGCGTCTTTTTCCGGACTACGGTTCCGACGAAATCGAGTATTTCCGCCGCACCGGCGTTCACCCGATCATGCACTGCGTTGTCCTTCGCAAGGACGTTCATGAACGCGACCCGTGGGCGTTGCGAAGCGTCTACGATGCGATGTGCGAAGCAAAGGATAAAACGCTCGAGCGAATTTCCGACATCGGCGCCCTGTCGGCGATGATACCCCTTCTTCCGGCCGTCCTTGATCAGACCCGCGAGGTTTTTGGCCAGGATTTTTGGCCCTACGGCGTTGAGGCCAACCGAAAAACCCTTGAGAAGCTCGTCTTGTATGCCTATCAGCAGGGTCTCACGCCCCGCCTTCTCGAGGTGGAAGATCTCTTCGGAGAGAGCGTCCGGGACGTGTAAGCGCCAGCCGATCACAGTTTTGGCAGCACAGCTGCCCATCAGGCAAGAGGCGCCATGAACGCGGAACCGCCCAAACGCTTAATCGCAGCGCCATTTCATCATCTTGAGACCTTCCTCCCCCGTCTTCTTGACGGATTCGCGGATGGAGATCGGTTCAGGGCGCGGCGAGTGGTGGTGATCTCGAAACACTTGCGGGAGCATCTTCAGGTTCTCCTCGCGCGTCTCCGCCCGCTGGCCGGGGTGTCGGTGATCACCCTTGGTGAATTAATCCGGGAAGCCCCCCGGCGGCGGTTGTTGCACAAATATTCGAATCCCATGCCCCCCCTCGGGGGGGTGGCGCTGGCCGAGCGGGCGCTGGCCGGGTTGACCACGGAGCTTGGTCCGCTGCGGCCGCCCGAGGGCGCTCTCGGCTACGGCGACGCGCTCTTTGAAACCTGGAAAGACCTCGAGGAAGCGCTCATCTCCTCCAGTGATCTCCTGGCTTGCGCGGAGCGCCTCTCCTCCGCCCATCCGGCCCGCGCCGCCAGGTTGAGGGCGCTCGCCCGCCTCGCAGGCGCTCTTGAGGAGGGATGCGGCCGCCACGGTTTCCATAGCGAGGCCATGCTCCTCCGGAGCGTTTGCGAGGAGTTCGAGGCCGAGCCCCCCCGAATCCCCAGCATTTTTTACGGCTTTTCGGACATGAACGCCCTCCAGCGGCGGCTTACTCTTGCCCTGTGCCGCGCGGCCCCCGCCGCCGCCCTCGTTCCCGCCGAAAAAGGCGCGCCGGCCTGTGAATTCGCCCGCCCGTTCCTCGGCTGGCTCGAGGCAAGCGGTTTCACCTCCGAGGACGGTCCCTCAACTGAGGCCCCCTCGGCCGGAGCTACAGCCCGGGTTGTCGAAGCGCCTCTGGTCGAGGAGCGCCCGCTGGAGGAGTTGGGCCGCCGCCTTTTTTCCTCCGAAAGTCTCCTCGCTTCGCCGGACAACGATGCCCTCCGGTTCGTCTCCGCCCCCTCCGAAAGCCGGGAGGCCTTCGAGATTTGCCGCGAATTTCTCTACGCCGATGTGGTAGTTGATGGCGGCGAGAGCCCGGTTGGTGAGAGCCGAGTTGGCGTCCTCCCGCCCGGCGATGAGCCCTATACCCCTCTTTTCCGCGAGGTGTTCCGGGGAATGGATCTTTGCGCTGAGGCCGAGGACAGCGGCCACCGCGCGGCCACCCGCTCCGGGCGGCTTTTCCTCCTCATGCTCTCGCTCGGCGAGCGCGGCTACCCCCGGCGCGAGGTTATCCGCTTCCTGGACGATGGCCGCTTTCCCGAGTCGAGAATTTTCCGGGACGAGATCGGCGCCAAAGAAGACTTTGACACCGAAGACCATGGCGCCGCCGCTGCCCTCTGCTCGAAGTGGGAAATCATCTCCCGGCGGCTTCCCTTCCTCTCGGGCGCGGACGAATGGCGCTCCGCCCTTGCCGCCCCGGCCTTCCGGAAAACCCTCAAGGACGATGAGACCAGGTCGGCGGACCTTCTCGGAAAATTGCTTGAGCGACTTTTCGCCCTTCTGGGTGCTCTTCCGGAGCGCGCGCTTCCCTCGGCCCACGCCGCCTATGCGCTCGATGCTTTTAGACTCCTCACTGCCCTGCCCGGCTACAACGAAAAAGAACTTGAAGCCATCGCGGCTCTTGGAAAGCTCGATCCCATCCTGAGCGAAATCGACGCCGCCGCTTTTCGCCGGTGGTCACGGGCCGCCCTCGAAAATAAAATGGTCGCTGCCCCGAAGG
>JAPYQX010000258.1 GCA_029937135.1 Nitrospinota bacterium | reverse complement strand
GCCGCGATGGGGACCATGGTGCCGATATGGCTGATGAGCTGGGTGATTTTACTCGGGCGGTAGCCCATGTGGAAATTGCCGTCGCGCCCGGACGATGGGCCGCCCGCGCGCCCGAAGAAATGGGCCATGATGCTGACAGGAGGGTGTCCCTTGGCGAGATGGGCCCCGCAGTTCCGGTGCATGGGAATGAGCCACTCCTCATCGTCGAGGCAGGCGGCGCTCGCCACGCTCGCCGCCTCGTTGCCCCGACCAAAAAACGCGGTGCCCGGCACATGGCCCGAACGAAAGGCGGAATCGAGCGTTTCCTCGACCGCCCGCGTGAGCGAGATCAGATGGTGGAGGCGCATGCAGGTGTCGCGGTCCGGGGTGAAATCGGTCTCGGCGAAGGAGTGCCACCGGGCGTCGAGGCCCTTGATGGAGAGGTAGCGATCCCGCAGATCCTCGAAGTAGTCGAGCCGGGCGAGATCCTCCCGGGTGACGGGGCTACCGGATGTTTCGGCTTTTGTGCCACCCATGCCCTGATTCCTCCGCGGGGGATCGCGCTGCCATTCGCGGCGGCTCTCACCCGGGTTCGCGCCGGTAAAAATCATCCGGAATATCGAAAGTTGCCGGGAAACAAAATAGCGGCAGGGTTCGATTCGGGACCGGGAACGACCGCCCGGAGTGGTTCAATCGTAGAGTATCCGGGAAATTTATCCAACCCTTTTTTCGGCGGGGCGCATGGAGTAAAGTGCCTTTCCGTCCGGCGAAGTGTAATTCACTGTTCTTATGGAGATGGAGAAAATATAAATGAGTCTTCTTGTCGTTGGTTCCATGGCGTTTGATTCGGTCAAGACGCCCTTTGGCGAGCGCGAGGACGCGATTGGCGGATCGGCCACCTATTTTTCGGTCTCGGCGAGCTGCTTCACCGAGGTCCGCCTCGTGGCAATCGTGGGAAGCGACTTTCCCCAGAGCGAGCTCGATTTCCTCGCCGAGCGCTCGGTGGATCTCGCCGGGCTTGAGCGGAGCGAGGGCGAGACGTTCAGGTGGAAAGGAGAGTACGGCTACGACCTCAACACGGCCCGCACTCTCGACACCCAACTCAATGTTTTCCAGGATTTCCGGCCCCGGGTCCCCGAGGCCTTCAGCGAGAGCGAATATGTGTTTCTCGCCAATATCGATCCCGAACTTCAGGCCTCGGTGGTGGAGCAGGTGAAATCCCCCCGTCTGGTCGCTTGCGACACGATGAACTTCTGGATCGAGGGAAAGCGCGATGAACTGGTCAAGACCTTCGGCATGGTGGACATGGTGGTGATCAACGAGGGCGAGGTCCGCGAGCTTGCGGGCGAGTCAAACGTCCTGAAGGCCTCGCGCAAGATCATCGAGATGGGCCCCAGCACCCTCGTCGTCAAGCAGGGTGAGTACGGAGCGCTCCTGATTCAGAAAGACTCGGTTTTTTCGGCCCCCGGCCTTCCTCTCGAGGACATCTACGACCCGACCGGGGCGGGGGACACCTTCGCGGGAGGTTTCATGGGCTATCTCTCGTCAAAGGGGGATATGAGCGACGCCGCTCTGCGCCGGGCAGTGATTTTCGGTAGCGTGATGGCCTCGTTCAACGTGGAGTCGTTCAGCTACGACCGCCTCAGAACCCTCACCCAGACCGAGATCGAGACGCGCTACCGCCAGTTCAGCGACCTGGCCTCGTTCGACCGGATCTGAGAGCGCGGGGCGGGATGACCCTTCGCATTATCGGCGGTGCCGCCCGAGGGCGGCGGCTGGCCTCCCCTCCGGGGGAGGGTGTTCGCCCGACGGGCGACAGGGTCCGCGAGGCGCTGTTTAACATCTGGGGGCAGCGCCTCGGCGGGTGGCGGCTTCTCGATGTGTGCGCGGGGAGCGGAGCGGTTTCCCTCGAGGCTCTCAGCCGGGGGGCGGTGCACGCCGTGGCGATCGAAATGGACGCCGCCAGATGCCGCCAAATTCGGGAGGAGGCCGGACGCCTGAGTCTCGCTGAAGGCCTTGAGGTAAGGTGTGGTGAAGCGTTGGCCGAGCTTTCACGCCTCCGCCGGGAGGGGGGCGGGGACGGTCCGGGGAGGCCGCCATTTGACGCGGCGTTCGTGGACCCTCCCTGGGCGGCGGGGGAGCTTCGGCGAAAAATTTTAAGCCGATTATTCGAGGCCGAGCCCCTTTGCCGTGTAGCGGTGGCGGAGGTTCCGGGGGGAGAGGACTTGCCCGAGCCGCCCGGAGGCGCCCGGGTAACCCGCCGCGCGAATTACGGAGGGACCTCGCTGATATTCTTCGAAGCCGATGTGAAAGACCCGATTCATGAAAAAAGGTTTCGGACCTGAGGGATAATTGATAGGCGCTATCGGACAACCCCAAAATTTAGTGGTTGGTTCCGATAATGAACGCCATATTTGGGGCCTGAAAAGGAAAAATGGTAAAACTTGTGTAAAAACAACATGCAAGACGGTGGCTACAGGCTCGGATAGGCGAAAATTTTGTGTAATTTATTGATAATAAAAGGATTAGGGCAGTTGCCTCTTGGTAGGGCAAGTCGATTTAAGTAGCGGATTTTAGGGCTGTTAAGACGGGTTGACACACGGTTTTCCACAGGGTTTGAACATTACCTGTGGTTTGTTGAAGGGGAGCTGAGGTGCTCAAGGATTTCGATCTCGGCGGAAAAACGGCCCTCGTTACGGGTGGCGGTACGGGCCTGGGCCGGGCGATGGCGCTGGCGCTGGCCGAGGCCGGGGCAGATGTCGCATTGGCCGCCCGGAGGATTGAAAAACTAGAGGAGGTTGCCGGCGAAATTCGCGGCATGGGCCGGCGGTCCGCTACCGTTTCACTCGATTTGACCGAGGAGGAGAGCGCCGGGGCCGCGGTTTCAACCGCCGAGCGCGCCCTTGGGCCCCTCGATATTTTGGTGAATAACAGCGGCATCAGCGGAGCGGGCTGGGCCGCGGATCTTCCCCTCGAGGAGTGGGACCGTGTGATGGCGACGAACCTGCGAGGAGCGTTTTTGATGTGTCAGGCCGCGGGGCGGGGGATGATCGAGCGGAAAGGCGGGGTGATCATCAACGTCGCCTCGGTCGCCGGGATGGTGGGCATCAAGATGCTCTCGGCCTACTCGGCGAGCAAGGGAGGGCTCATCCAACTCACGAAAACGCTGGCCCTCGAGTGGGCCCGCCACGGAGTCCGCGTGAACGCGCTGGCACCGGGCTATTTTCTTACCGACATCAACCGCGAGATGTTCACCTCCGAGCCCGGGGAGCGCATGATCAAGGCCCATATCCCCATGGGCCGCGTCGGAATTCCCGATGAGCTCGAAGGGGCGGTCGTCTTCCTCGCCTCGGACGCCTCGCGCTTCATGACCGGCGCCGCGCTGGTTCTGGACGGCGGCCAGAATGCGATGTAGCCTCCGAAAATCCTATTCTTCATAAAAATTCTTTTTTTCATTCAATAAGGAGCTTCTCATGGCCTGGATCAGGACGGTTCCGGAAGACGAAGCGAGTGGATTACTCAAGCGCTACTTCGACGCCTCGCGCGACAGGCGCGGGTTCGTTTCGAGCACGACCTCGATCATGAGCATCCGGGAAAACCACCTCCGGGCGAATCAGTCGTTGTTCGTCTCGCTGATGGAGGGAGATTCGGGGCTCAGCCGGGTCGAAAAGGAAATGATCGCCGTCCGCGTATCGGGCGTGAACGGGTGTTTTTACTGAAAAACATCCCACGGGCAGGTGCTCGCGAAACTGAGTGGAGACATCGACCTTCCGGTGCGAATCGAGGCGGGCGAATTTGGGGGCCTTGATGCGAGGATGCGGGCGGTCCTCGTCTACGCCGAAAAACTCACCCTTTCCTTGAGCCGGATGACCGAGGACGACCTGGCCCCCATGAGAGACGCCAGCCTCGCCGACGAGGAGATTCTCGACGTCGTGATGATCACCAGCTATTTCAACCACATGAACCGCATCGTCAGCGGCCTCGGGGTGAAGCTCCATTCCGAGCAGGCCGAAAAACAGGCCGAACTGGAAAAGCAGCGCGGGGCTTGAGTGCCGGTCTTGCCAGGGCTCTGGCTGCCTATAGCGGCACCGCCTCGCCGTTGATCTCAAGAACATCCTCGATCTCGACCGGGTTGCGGAGGGTCCATTCGGCGAAACATCCCCCCTTGGCGTTCCGGGCGAGTTTTACGAGTTGATCCTGCGGCGCGTCCGAGTCGATGAACAAAAAAGAGCGGAACCCTGTGCACCCGCTCTCGACGGTTCCTTTTAAAACTGAGCCCTTGAGGAAAAAGTCATACTCAATCCGGCAACGGGCTTTCTTGAATTCGATTTTCATCATGTGCGCGTACCGCGCCACCTGGGTGAGCAGTCAGAAGCCAACACCCAGCGCGAAGTAGTTGAGGGGTTGAGGGTACTCGCCCTCTCCGCCGAGCCGGGGCGGCTCATCGCAGAAAATCTCGAATTTTCCGCTCCGGCCCACTTTTAGTTGCCCCTTTCCCTCGATGGTTTCCATCTCGGCGACGATGGTATTGGCGTAGCCCTGGGGCGGGTGCTCGGGCTT
>JAPYQX010000257.1 GCA_029937135.1 Nitrospinota bacterium | reverse complement strand
TGTGTATAAGGGGCGCAGAGGTGCCTGACGCGGCTCAAGGCGACTCCCCGGCCAGGGAGAACGGTCAGGTCCCCTTCACGGACGAGGACCGCGCCGAGTGGGTCCACTACCTCAAAACCGAGGGCAGGATTCTTTGGGTGGGAGTGGTCTTTCTGACGCTAGTCGGGGCGGCCATGCTCTGGAAAAGCTAGGGACCGCCCGGCGCTTTGCCCCTAGCCAAGAGCCACGACTCCATGAACCGAAGAAGCTCCTCAGGCGGGCGCAACCAGAGGCGTGCGGCTGACTCGCGCCACCTCAGGCGAACCAGGACAGGAAGCCCCCTCTCGCCCAAAGTTCCGCCGGTTCGGGGCCAGGAGAGGATATCGCTATTCGGTTTCCAATTTCCGTCCGGGTCTCGACAAAATGATAATAGACGCTGGGCCGGGTCATGCGCCTGAGCGCCCACATGATATCCTCGGGTTTATCGAGCGACATTTCGGTATCAAAACAGAACATCGCTGAGCGCATGAAGTAGAATCCGTGGCCGGGCTCGGCTATGGAAATATGGTCAATCTCCGAGAGGCGGTCTTCGGTCGTATCGCGAAGAGTGGCGCGCAGTTCCTCAACCGACCCGCAGGCGCCCGGATCGATAATCCCCAGCCGCTCGGCCAGAATATCGTCTCTGATGACACGGTAGGCCCAGGTCGCGAAATCGTTCGTGAATTCGGGATCGTCGAAAGTCGGACGAAGCTGAGTTTCGCAAAAATGGTGATAAATGCTTTCGGCGGAACAATGCCCGGACCTATCGCGGAGTTTGCGGAGATTGATGGCGGATGACTGTCCATCCATCTGCACGATGAGCGCGCACGCCATGATTTCGAAGGAATTTCCCGGGATCATTCCAGCTTCCAAATTCTCGGAAAAGATCACAATAAGTCAAAAAACAACGTGTTACACTGATTCCTTTCATGCGGAAGATTCCATACACTGCTGGGAAAGGTCAATTAAAATCGAGGAGGTCTTTTTAATCTCAACAGGAAGAGAAGATTCGGACCCCTTCCCGGGGCGAATGGCCTCAAACCGCCCAATGGTGTACATATCAAACAGTCCCAGGGCCTATCCCCGATAAGGAAAACGATTGACCAGATGACACTCTCCGCGCCCATCCCGGCCTACCGGCCCAGATCTCGTTTTCATCTCATGATTTTACTTTTTGGGGCTCTTCTTGCCTTCTCCGCGCTGACACATCCCTCATCCGCCTCCGGCGCCCCGCTCCTGCCTGTGGCGGGAGCTTCAATTGCCGGGCCCTCAAAAGCCGGCGCGCCGGAAACCAGCGCCTCAAAAGAAAATCTCAGGGCCCTCATCGAAAAAATCGAGTCGCCCGAGGGGCGCGCGGCCTTTCTGGCGGACCTCAGGCTCCTCCTCAAGACGCTCGAAACTGATAAAAAAGAAACCGAATCTGGCGCCTCATCCATCAATCATGTCTATGCGGGACTCATTCAAAGGCTGGATGACATCCTGAGTCAAAGTTTTCAGGCATTTCGCGGCCTGCCCCTGAAATTAAAGGGAGTCGCCGGGAAGTGGCGAAACGTGACGGGGGACAGTTCGGTCCTGTGGGGAATGGCCCGCTTCCTGGTGGCGATTTTCCTGGCTCTGATCTTTTTGGTCGCGGCCCGGCGCGTAATCCGCAACCACTTTCCGCCCGCGAAACAAGGTAATGGGGCTTCTCTCTCGGAATGCATCGGTGCGGCTGTCAGGAGTTGGCTCGAAAGAGTCCTTCCCTCGGCCGTCCTTCTCCTGGCGGGCTCGATGATCGTCATCCTCTTCGGGCTTGGCCGGATCGAAGAGGGGCTGCTCCTGATTTTCCTTTGGTCCATTTTTCTCGAGCGGGCAATCATGGGAATGATCCGGGCCATCTTCGCCCCGTTCCGGCCCGAATTCCGGATTTTCCCTGTCTCCGACAATACTTCGGGCCTGATCACCGTTTGGGGCCGCAGGTTCGTGCTGGTCGCCGTCTGGGGCGAAGCCATCGCACAAGGGGCTCAAGTTCTGACTCTCGGACCCGAGGCGGTCATAGCACTGACGAATATTTATCGCCTCATCATTCTTCTTCAGGCCCTTTCCCTCGTCCTCCAATACCGGGACGGGGTGCGTAAACTGCTCGCGGCCTCGGAGCCCGAGGATGCCGGCCGAGCCGTCAAGACGGCCGTCGCCACCTGGAACATCCTGGTCAGCCGGTGGCATTTCTTCGCGATCCCTTACTTCATCGTTTTTTTCATGCTATGGGCGACGGAATCGCGTGATGGCGTCAGGTTCTTAATCTCCGCTACGGGAAAAACCGCCCTCATCGCGGCGGCGGCCTATTTTATCGTTCGCCTCGTTCGCCTAGCCGCCTCACGTCTGTACTCGGTCGGAGATCGGCTCAAGGCAATTGTTCCTGGAATAGAAAAAAGGGCCAACCGCTACACTCCCCTCATTACACGCTCGCTCTCAAGTATTATCTGGGCGGTGGCCTTTCTCTTCATCCTCGATGCCTGGGGCCTACCGACAATCGAGGCGCTTTTCTCCGTGGCCGGCGTGAAATTTCTCACATCCATAGGAGAGATCATTGTCACCGTCGGCATCTCGATCCTTTTCATCGAGGGGGTGCACGTCACCGTCGAATACTTCCTGAACGGGCGCAAGGATGAGGCCGGCGACATCATCGAGGCCACCCCTCACCAGAGAACCCTCCTGCCGCTGGGCTTTTCGGCGTTCAAGTGGGTCACAATTGTGGTCGCCGGAATCCTCGTCCTCGATAGCCTGGGCGTGAATATCGCTCCCGTCCTGGCGGGAGCCGGAATCCTCGGCCTCGCCATCGGTTTCGGGGCCCAGTCGCTCGTCAAGGATATTATCACCGGCGTATTCATGCTTATCGAAAACAACATTGCCATTGGCGATATCGTTCGCGTGAAGGACATCGGCGGAGCCGTCGAGGGCTTCAATCTCCGCTCGGTCCGCCTCCGTGACTACAACGGCAACGTTCATGTGATACCGAATAGCTCAATCGATGTAGTGACCAATTTCACCAAGGACTTTAGCCGTGCCGTGTTCGATATCGGCGTTGCCTACAGGGAAGATGTGGACCGGGTCATTGGCGTGATCCGCCAGGTGGCCGACGAAATGGCCGCGGACCCCGTGTGGGGGGAGCAGATACTCGAGCCCGTCGAAATCGCGGGGGTCGAGCGATTCGACGATTCGGCGGTCACCATTCGAGGGCGCTTCAAAACCAAACCGATCAAACAATGGGGAATCCGGCGCGAGTTCAACAAGCGGATCAAAAAAGCTTTCGATGAACACCAGATCGAAATTCCCTTCCCCTACCGCACGCTCACCTGGGCGGAGCCGGCCCCCGAAATTCCCGACGGCCCCGGGCCGCCCACACCGCCGAAACCCGCGAGGGGAGGAGAGATTCCCGATTCGGACGGGGACGACGGCGAATAGTATTATCCGGCCATTCGCTCGAGCAGGTCGGCCAGTTCGGTGAGATCCTTTATCTTCTCGGCGCATTTTTCCAATTCGTCGATGCTTCCGAGCCTGGCGATGAACGGAACACCCGCCGCCTCGGCCGCCTCCCGGTCCGTCGGGTAGTCACCGATGAAAATCAGTTCCCCCGTCGCGCAACCCACCCGCCCGGCGATCAACTTCAACACCTCGGCTTTTGGCGTTGGCGAGCCGTAGACATCCTTGAAAAAAGGGGCTAGCCTCCGCTCCCGGATGATGTGACTCAATTCATCCTCGGGTGTCGCCGAGGCGACGAAGAGATCGGTGCGCCGGTGGAATTTTTCTAGAAATTCGAGAGCGCCCGCAACCAGAGGAGCGCTTAACACCCGATCGAACATCAGGCCAACGTAGCGCTCCTCGAGCGCATTCACCCGGCCGGGCGCGGGTTTCTCGTGGAGGATGTTTTCGTGGATTTCCTCGAACTGCTGCCGCCGGGTCACGCCGCCGCGCGACTCCTGATAGGTTAGAATTTCATCGAGATGATCGGGGAATTCTTCTTCGAACAACTTACGGTAGGATTCTTTCTTGATGCCCGCTGATTCGATGATGACACCATCAAAGTCGAAAACAATCGCCCGCAATTTCAATGAGGCCATGAAACTCCGCCTCGGTGGAGAAAATGCCCGCGGTTCGGCACTTCCCTCACCGCCCCATGAATGAAAAAAGGAATGAAATATTTCATGGTGCCGGAGGGGGGACTCGAACCCCCAAGTCCTTGCGAACGGTGGATTTTGAGTCCACTGCGTCTACCAATTCCGCCACTCCGGCATAGTTTATTTTCAATGACTTACGCTAGATCGCATTTCTACGATTACGACCACTGTCTGTTTTACTGTCTTCTGTGCAGTCCCAAAGAGCCACCGCTTCAGCTTTGTGGCGGTCAGTGAGGTGAGAATACCGCATTACCATCTGCATTGTCTTGTGACCCAGAAGTTCCCGGATCGTGTTGAGATCCACTGACCTGCCCCCCAATAGTAGTACCACTAGCTACGAGAGTTTTGGAACCATGGACGACGGGCG
>JAPYQX010000256.1 GCA_029937135.1 Nitrospinota bacterium | reverse complement strand
CAGGAACTTCAATCCCGGGTCAAGCGGCTGGAGGATCTGTTGGGAGGCGTCCCCGGCAAAAAAGACGAATTCCGGCTCGCGCAAATTGTTGGGCGCAACCAAAGCCCGTACGGGAAAATATTGATCATCGATCAAGGACGTACAAATGGAATTCGCAGGAATATGCCGGTCCTTCACCAAAAGGGCATTGTCGGAAGAATTTTCCGGGCCGGCCATACGGTCAGCCAGGTTCTCTTGATAACGGATTCGCGCAACTCGGTCGATGTAATTGTCCAAAGAACGAGGGAACAAGGAGTTTTTTCGATTTTCGCCAAGAGGGAAGGAGAGGTCAGGTATATACCGGCCGACGCCGATATCAAAAAAGGGGATCTTCTTATTTCGTCGGGACTGGGCGGTATTTTCCCCAAGGGCCTTCCGGTCGCGCGCGTGATAATCGCTTCGGGGAAGGGAAAACAACTGTTCCAAAAAGTTAGAGCGACACCCACGGTGAATTTCAACAAACTCGAGGAAGTTTTGATTATGCTTTCCCCGCTGAAGGATAATCCCTGGAAATGACAATTCTCTTCTATATCTTCGCCGCGGCGGGAGCCATCGTCTTTCAAACGACTTTCACAGAATATTTTTTCGTATGGACAACCGCCCGGCCCGACGCCATGCTGCTTGTAACGCTTTATATCGGAGTGCGTCGGGGGCCGGAAAGTGGACTTGTCACGGGGTTTTTCCTGGGATTGATCCAGGATGTCCTATCAGGAGGGCTGCTTGGCTCAAATTCCCTGTCCAAGGGCCTCTTGGGGTACCTGACCGGTGGATTGATAAAAAATATAGCAAGACGAAATTGGTTTTTTCTGGCCACCCTTGGATTCTTCACCACCTTGTTCGATATTGTTTTGTGGGCGCTCCTTTCTCTTTTATTTCAACCCGATCTTGGAATTCCCACAACTTACTGGTTTGATTCGCTCAAAACGATCATCATCAATGCCGTGTTGGCGCCTTTCGCCATTCATTTATTGAGCATCATCGAAGGGCGGCTTGTTCCCTCATCCCTCGGCATACCTTATCCCGACAGATCATAGAAGATTATGTACAATTCATCTCTACGCAAGAACGCGAATATCCCCGAGGCACTCCTAAAACGGATCAAGATACTGGCGGCAATATCCGCCATCGTTCTTATGGGGCTTTTCGTACGCTTATGGAACCTTCAGGTCATTCAAGGGGGAAAATTTCGTTCCCTCTCCGAGAATAACCGGATAGCATCCCGGATTGTAAGGAGTCCGCGGGGGTTGATTTTCGACAACAGCGGCAATGTCCTCGCGGACAACCGGCCCTCCTTCAACATCTACATCATCAGGGAAGAAACAAAAAATCTAAAAGATGAAATCCGCCTATTGTCCAAGGCCACGAACCAATCCTACGAAGAGCTTTACAAGAGGACCCGGAAAGCGAGTCCTTTTCGCCCTTACCTCATCAAATCGGACGCCGATCGCCGCTCCGTGGGATTCATCGAGGAGCATCGCCCGGAACTACCGGGCGTATTCATTCAGGTCGCACCGCTCCGGTATTACCCAAACGGATACGCTGCGGGCCACCTCCTCGGTTATCTTGGCGAAATTGGAGGACGGAAACTCAAGAAATTAAAGAAACTTAATTATAGACAAGGGGATTTGATCGGCAAATCCGGTGTGGAAATTTCTCAAGAAAAATTCCTGCGGGGGGAAACCGGATTCAAACAAGTGGAAGTGGACGCTTACGGAAGAGAACTTCGCGTGATTCGGCCCTTCGTTGATAAACCCGGCTTCAACATTCAACTCACCCTCGATTACGATCTCCAATCCAAGGCCGAAGACCTTTTCAAGGAATATGAAGGCTCCATCGTTGCCATCGACCCTTCCTCTGGCGCCATATTGGCCATGGTCAGCAAACCCTCTCTCGACCCCAATAAATTCGCGGGAGGAATATTGAGCGGGGAAGACTGGCGGGCCCTCACGAACGACCCTTTGAAACCGCTTGAAAACAGAGCTCTTCGAGGCCAGTACCCTCCCGGTTCGATATTCAAAATTGTCATGGCCTTCGCGGCCTTATCCGAAGGAATTGTCACTCCCGAAGAAACCACCTATTGCAACGGAACCTTCCCCTTTGGCGGCAGGATTTTCAACGACTGGAAAAGGGGCGGACACGGCCAAATGAACATGGTCCAATCTCTCGCCCAAAGCTGTGACGTATATTATTACACCGTGGGAAACAAACTCGGGATTAGCCGAATCGCCGCGGTTTCCAGGATGTTTGGCCTGGGCTCTCCCACCGGGTTCGCCCCCCGGGAAAAAGGGGGATTGGTTCCATCCGACAAGTGGAAAAGAAGGCGCATCAAGGAACGGTGGTACCGGGGCGATACCATCAGCGTTTCCATCGGACAGGGATTTAATCTTGTCACTCCGATTCAGGCGGCGAATCTCATGGCGACAACCGCTAACGGTGGCACTTTATGGAAACCATTTATCGTTCAGCGAGTGTTCGGAGAAAATGGAAAAATCGTTTTTGAACATAAACCAACGCCCATCCGCCAAATTCCTATCAAGCCGGAAATTTTCAAAGAGGTCCAAAAAGGATTATGGGAGGTGGTCAACGGCCCAAGAGGAACCGCCAGGAAAGCGAAAATCCCGGGCATCGGGGTCGCGGGCAAGACCGGCACGGCACAAACAGTGCGCCTTTCCGTTACCGGTCGAAAGAGAAAACCCGAAACACTGCCCCGCAAATTCCGGGATCATGGCTGGTTTGTCGCCTACGCACCGTTCGAGAACCCACAAATCGCTATCGCCATATTGGGGGAACACCTGGGAAGGTCCGGTTCTTTTTTCGCTCCTATTGCGCGGAAGTTAATCGCCTCCTATCTCAAGGTAAAAAAATCGAAAAAGGTCTTGGCCTCGGCCGGTGATTTCCGGAGCCGAACCGATTCCAGGCGAAATATACCCATACCTGGAGGAATCGCTCCATGAGAGGCCTCGATACTCAGCTGGCGACGCTCAGCCCCTTCCGCAGAATCCTCGGGCAAATTGACTGGCTAATGGTCATCTCGATAATTGGGCTCTCTGGATTCGGGATTTTAATGATTTTCAGCGCCATCAATTCCAATCCCGTTTTTCTGGCCAACGCCCTTCACTGGAAACAAGCACTGTGGTCCGCCTTTGGGCTCTCTCTTCTTTCCGTCATCCTCATTTTTGACTACCACACTATCTCAAAGCTGTCCTATTTTTTTTATGTGGTCATGGTTGTATCGCTCATTTTGGTTTTTGTTATCGGCAGGGTGGTGTACGGCGCCAAGCGATGGATTGTCCTGGGCCCTATCAGCGTGCAGCCATCCGAGTTGGCGAAGCTGGCGGTCATCCTGGTGCTGGCCCGCTACTTTGGCACCCGGGAATCGACCGACCCCCTGAAATTCCGGGACCTGATTATTCCTTTTATTTTGGTCATCATTCCCGTGGGTCTCGTGGCCAGGCAGCCGGACCTCGGAACCGCGATGACGATTTTTATGATCGCAACGGTGATGGTTCTGGTCGTGGGGATGGAGAGGCGGGTCCTCCTCCATCTGTCCTCGGCCGCTATTGCCGCATTACCAGTTGGTTGGTTGTTTTTGAAGGATTATCAAAAAAGGCGAATTCTGACGGTTTTTAACCCGGATGCCGATATTTTGGGGGCCGGGTATCAAAGCATGCAAAGTAAGATTGCGGTGGGTAGTGGAGAGATATGGGGAAAGGGGCTGCTGCAAGGAACGCAAAGCCGGCTGCATTTTCTCCCGGAAAAGCACACGGACTTCATATTTTCAGTGCTGAGCGAAGAATTGGGTTTCGTTGGGGGAGCTGTTCTGTTGATCCTGTTTCTGGTTTTTATCCAACGCTGTTTCATCACTGCCCTGAATGCCGCCGACAGGGAGGGATCGCTAATCGCCGTTGGAGTAGGGACCTCATTTTTTTTGTATACGACGTTGAATATCGGGATGACCCTGGGAATATTCCCCATCGTGGGCATACCCCTGCCCTTTGTCAGCTATGGCGGGAGCGCCTCATTGACCTCGTTTATCGCCGTAGGGTTGGTGCTAAACGTTCGAATCAGGCGGAGGAGTTCGCTCCCATCCTACCAATCTTCCTAACTATCTACAGTTCAATGGCTTACAATAGATATCTCCCCCTCGGGATTCGCCGGCAGTGTTGTAAAAATTCAAGGTTTCAGCCAATATGAAAAAGCTTGAATAAGACCCATAATCTGCGGCGGCTGGCCTTCACCGGAAGCCGGGCAGGCGAAACTTTTTGACGGAGTATATGCGTGGCCTCTGAATATGTGGATTATTCCCGGGATATTTTTCCGTTCATAGAAAAACCCTCGCGCTATCTGGGCAACGAGGTGAACGTCATCCGGAAGGACCTGAACCGGGTGAAGAATCTTGTTGCGCTTGCCTTCCCGGACACCTACGAAGTGGGGATGTCTCACAACGGCATCCGGATTCTCTACCATTTATTGAATGAGCGGGAAGATATCGCCGCGGAGCGGGTTTTCATGCCCTGGGGGGAT
>JAPYQX010000540.1 GCA_029937135.1 Nitrospinota bacterium | reverse complement strand
GTTCCTGGCGGAGGGGCGCTCGCCGTGGAATGGCACCGCCATTCCACGCCATACCGGAACGACACCCGGCTTTGATCCCTGCCCATGCGGCGGGGCGGCGCAAAACGAGCCGGGAATATTCGCACCCGCATGAATCCAATCGGTCTAGACCGCCCGGGCCGGCACGGGCATCGCCGGCAAAAGCCGCACGGCCCGTCCGGCGGTCCGCTCAACTCTCCGCAATTCCAGCGGCGAGGGTGATCGCGACTCGGCCCATCCTTTTCCGGCTTGGACCCGTTCCTTGAACGGCAGGAGGCCGATCTGTCCCCTCCAAACCGGTCCAAGCCAAACGAGATGATTTTCGTAATTTTTCGGCTGGACCGCCCTGTCCGGCGGAACATACAAGTGCAACGGCATTATTCTTTTCCAGATGGGGTTAAGGAATTGGATGGGGGTAAGAGTTCGAGCGCCAAGGGTCATCTTGAAATCCTCGCGCAACGGCTCCCAAATCGTGGAACCCGCGGAGCGGGTAGCCCCGGTACTGTACTCGAAGCGGCTCGCATGGATGTTTCAGGAGCCCCTCGAATTTTAGCTCGACCCCCCCTTGAGTTTCACCAAAAGTCCGGTCAGTTCGCTTCCGAGCCTCTCGACCGCCTCATGCCGGGCGGCGTCCTTGAGGGAGCCGTCATCCGCGAAAGCATCATGGGCGCCGCGGACGGCCACCTGGTCCGGCCACACCAGGACGCCGATGTTGATGAGGATGGAGCGGACGGTTACCAGGCCGCGCATTCCGCCGAGGCCGCCCGGGGATGCGCTCATCAGCGCGGCCGCCTTGCCTTTGAACGCGCTCATCGGCGTGTCGTCGGGTCCGCTGGACCGAGAGGCCCAGTCTTGCGTTCTTGAGCATGGGGGAGATGGAACTGTTGTATTCGGGCGATGCGATGAGAAATCCATCGTTTTCCCGCATCAACTCCTTGAGGCGAATCACGCCCGCCGGAAGACCCTCCTCGGCTTCTATGTCC
>JAPYQX010000255.1 GCA_029937135.1 Nitrospinota bacterium | reverse complement strand
TCGTCCCTACGTTCACGTGCGGCTTTGTCCGCTCAAACTTCGCCTTCGCCATGGCAGGACTTCTCCTTTATTCCTTCCCGTTCGAAATTCGGGAAGATAAACCTTATCGTCTCGCCGGATCTCCGGCGAGGCTTATGAAGCGGCTTCTACAACCGCCCCCGCGACGCGGGCGATTAATTCGCCAGCCAAACTTTCCGGAAGTTTCTCGTATCGTCCAAATTGCATCGTGTAGGTGGCGCGCCCCTGAGTCATAGAACGCAGGTCGGTCGCATATCCGAACATCTCGGAAAGCGGCACGGTCGCTGTCACCACTTTCGCCCCGGCCCGGTCGGTCATCTCCTTGATCCGCCCGCGCCGGGAGGTCAAATCACCCATCACGTCGCCCAGGAAATCGGGCGGGCAAATGGCTTCGACATCCATGATCGGCTCAAGGAGAACCGGCCTTGCTTTTTTCACGGCCCCCTTGAAGGCCATCGAGCCGGCAATCTTGAAGGCAAGCTCCGAGCTATCGACCGCGTGAAAAGAGCCGTCGTAAACAGTGACTTCGACATCCACGAGGGGGTATCCGGCGATGACGCCCGAATCCATCGCTTCGCGAACGCCTTTCTCCACCGAAGAGATGTACTCGCGGGGAATCGCTCCTCCGACTATTTTGTTCACGAACAGAAGCCCGGTACCGGCCGGAAGGGGGGTGATCTTGAGCTCAACGTCGCCGAACTGGCCCCGGCCGCCCGACTGGCGGACAAACCGGGCGCGCTCGGCGGATTCTTTTCGAATCGTCTCGCGGTAGGCCACCTGGGGCTTGCCCACGTTCGCGGACACGCCGAACTCGCGCGTGAGCCGGTCAACGAGAATCTCCAGGTGAAGCTCGCCCATCCCCGAAAGAATCGTCTGGCTGGTTTCCTCGTCGGTCCGAACGACAAAGGTGGGATCCTCGTCCGCGAGACGGGCCAGAGAGGTTCCAAGCTTGTCGTGGTCCGCCTTGGTGACGGGCTCGATTGCGATTGAGATGACGGGATCGGGAAAATCGATGGATTCGAGAAGAATCGGAGCGGAGGGATCACAGAGGGTATTTCCGGTTTTCGACCGGCGCATGCCGATGCCCGCTATAATATCGCCGGCATAGGCCGTTTTAATATCCTCGCGTTTGTTGGCGTGCATTCGAAGGAGGCGGCCGACGCGCTCTTGCTTGCCGGACACCATGTTCAGCACGGTATCGCCTGCGTGAAGCACCCCGGAATAAACCCGGAGGAAAACCAGTTGGCCCACGTAGGAATCGTTCATCACCTTGAAAGCGATCGCCGAGAAGGGCTCTTCGTCCGAGGGTTTCCGGGACGGGGGCTCCTCGCCCGCCTCCACTTCCTTCTCGGTCAATTGACCTTGCACGGGAGGAAGGTCCAGCGGATTGGGGAGATAGTCCACCACCCCGTCCAGAAGAGCTTGGACGCCCTTGTTCCTGAAGGCGGCGCCGCAGAACACCGGAACACCCTCGCCCGAGAGCGTGGCCTTTCGGATAACGGCTTTCAAATCCTCGACCGGAATATCTTCTCCGTTCAGGTAGCGCTCCATCAGCGCCTCGTCGCACATCGACAGGGCGTCAAAAAGCTTCTCGCGCCACTCGGCAACCTCATCGGCCATTTCGGCGGGGACATCGACGGTCTCATAGGTGTTGCCCATGGGATCGTCGAACACCCGGGCGGTTCCGGTGACCAAATCCACCATCCCCCGAAAATCCTCCTCGACCCCGATCGGAAGCTGAACCACCAGGGGATTCGAGGCGAGGCGCTCTTTAATCTGGGCAACCACGGTGTGAAAATCAGCCCCCATTCGGTCCATCTTGTTGATGAAAACAATCCGCGGAACGCCGTACTTCTCGGCCTGCCGCCAAACTGTCTCGCTCTGGGGCTCCACCCCGCCCACCGCGCAGAACACCGCGACCGCGCCGTCCAGGACCCGGAGACTACGCTCGACCTCGGCCGTGAAATCAACGTGGCCCGGCGTATCGATGATATTGATGGTGTGATCGTTCCACTCGCAGGTGGTCGCCGCCGACGTGATGGTGATGCCGCGCTCTTGTTCCTGCTCCATCCAATCCATCGTCGCGTTGCCGTCGTGAACCTCTCCCAGCTTATGGGTCCGGCCCGTGTAAAAAAGGATTCGCTCGGTCGTAGTTGTTTTACCGGCATCGATATGCGCCATGATGCCGATATTGCGAATCTTATCCAGGGGAGTTTTTTCATCCATGTTCATATTCCTTTATGCCCGACTACCATCGGTAATGGGCAAAGGCCTTGTTGGCGTCGGCCATACGGTGGGTGTTCTCGCGGAGCCGAACCGAACCACCCGTGTTGTTAGCGGCATCCATTAGCTCGGCGGAGAGGCCACTGACTATCTTTTTGTCCCGGCTCCTTGCGTTTTGTATCAGCCATCGAATGCTCAGAGCGGTCCTCCTGTCAGGCCGGACCTCGATCGGAATCTGGTAGGTCGCGCCGCCCACTCGTCGGGGGCGGACCTCAAGTGCTGGCTTGACGTTTTCAATCGCGCGCTTGAACACCTTGAGGGGATCTTCCTTCATTTTTTCTTCGATGATATCCATCGCGTTGTAAAAAACGCGCTCCGCCAGTGACTTTTTGCCCTGAATCATCAACGAGTTGACGAACCGCGTCACCAACCGGTCATGAAATTTCGGATCGGGCAAAACCACCCTTTTTGTCGCTCTTTTCCGCCTCGCCATCAGGCGAATCCCTCCATAATTCTTAAATCACGCTTCTTCTGTCGCGGGGGCTAATTCGGTTTTTTCGCTCCATATTTGGATCGTCCGTTCCTGCGGGCCTCGACGCCAACGCTGTCGAGAGTCCCCCGGACCACATGGTAGCGAACTCCAGGAAGGTCTTTAACGCTCCCCCCACGAATGAGCACTATGGAATGCTCTTGGAGATTGTGACCCTCGCCGGGAATGTAGGTTGTCACTTCCATCCCATTGGTCAGACGAACGCGAGCCACTTTGCGGAGCGCAGAGTTGGGCTTCTTTGGCGTCGTCGTATAGACGCGCACGCATACTCCCCTTCTCTGAGGGCAGGAGCGCAGGGCGGGGCTGTCCGTCTTCGAGCCAATCCGCTTGCGTCCCTTGCGAATCAGCTGATTAATTGTCGGCACAGCTCACTCCTCGAACAACAGTGGTAAACAAAAACAACAGTAAAAAACCAAAAAAATCCGCCTGCTTCACAGTCCAGGGCCCTGATGCCAGCAAAATCCGAAAAACGACAAGCAGGCCGAATAGACTCAACCAGGCGAATCTCAGCTATTGACAATAAAATCAATCAATAAGCCGCCCCACGGACCCGGTATTTTTTACCGGCTTCTCCGAGGAAGGGGGCGATTATAAAGAAACTTTGGCTCCTGTCAACCCCCACATATAACGAACGATTCCGTCAATACGGGCGATTAATTTTCGCTTTTATTTCTCCTGCAAGGCCTCTGGTTTTTCCGCCTCGCCGGGTTTATCTTCAATCGTCTCGTCCCTGACATCGTCCACCTCGTTCGCTGCCATGGGAATATCCTCATGGGCCGGGGCCAGATCGACTTCCGGGGAGAGCAGTTCAACCTGTTGATAGCGCTTGTTTCCGGTGCCCGCGGGGATCAAGCGGCCCATAATCACATTCTCTTTTAGGCCTCTGAGATGATCGATTTTCCCCGAAACCGCGGCTTGGGTCAGAACACGGGTGGTTTCCTGGAAAGACGCCGCCGATATGAAGCTGTCCGTCGAGAGGGAAGCCCGGGTGATTCCCAGCAATATCGGCCGCGCCCGCGCTGGTGCCTTTCCGTCGGCTTCGGCCTCTTGGTTCCGGACCCGGAATAACTCCCGGGTAACCTGCTCGCCCACGACGAAGTTTGTATCCGCGGGGTCTTCAATCTCAAGGCGGCGCAACATCTGCCGCACGATGACCTCGATATGCTTGTCGTTGATTTGAACGCCCTGGAGCCGATAGACCTCCTGGACCTCGTTCACCAGATAATTCTGTAGCTCTTTCTCGCCGAGGACGGCCAGAATATCGTGCGGGTTGGCGGCGCCGTCCATCAACGGCTCGCCGGCCTTTACGTAGTCCCCCTCCTGGACACTGACAAACTTGCCCTGGGGGATCAGATATTCGCGCTCATCGCCTTTGTCCGAGACCACGAGCACGCGCCTCATGCCCCGAAGGGTTCCGGCGAATTTCACGCTGCCGTTAATTTCCGAAATAATCGCATTTTCCTTCGGTTGGCGCGCCTCGAAGAGCTCAACCACCCGAGGCAGACCGCCGGTGATGTCCTTGGTCTTCGAGGTGTCCCGCGTAATTTTAAAAATTACGGTGCCCGGAGTGATCAGCTCGCCCTCGGTGACGGAGATATGCGCCCCGGCGGGAAGCGGGAAAGTCGAAAGCTGCTCGCCGGCCTCATCCGAAAGTACGGCTCGAGGTTGACGTTTCTCGTCCACATGGTCGAGTATCACCCGGCGCGACAGACCGGTGACTTCGTCGATCTCCTCTTGCATCGTCACGCTCTCGATAACGTCCACAAGAGTGATC
>JAPYQX010000254.1 GCA_029937135.1 Nitrospinota bacterium | reverse complement strand
TGCGCGATGCGCCCGCCCGGCCACCATGCCCAGCCGTTTCGTTCCATGGGGTTTTGCCTCTTCGCCACCGCCTCGATTCTCGCCCGCTATATTCAGGAAAAACATGGGCTGCACCGGGTGGCCGTCCTGGACTGGGATGTTCATCACGGGAACGGGACCGAGTACGTTTTCTGGGAGGATCCGGAGGTGTTCTTCGTCTCTCTCCACCAGCACCCTTTTTATCCGGGAAGCGGACTCGAGGACGAACGGGGCGAGGGCGAGGGGCTGGGGGCGACTCTGAACCTGACGTTTCCTGCGGGATCGCCCGAGGAGGCCTACCTCGCGCGTTTCGCGGAGGCGGCGGCCCTCCGGCGCTTCGCCCCCGAGTTTCTCATCATCTCGGCCGGTTTCGACGCCCACCGGGGCGATCCGCTCGGCGGGCTCCGGCTGACGAGCGAGTCCTTTGCCCGTATGACGCGGATACTGATGAAAGTCGCCGGCGAGGTGTGCGGGGGGCGCATCGTGAGCATCCTCGAGGGGGGGTATAACCTCGATGCGCTGGCCTCCTCGGTGGGCCCCCACCTGGGTGCTCTTTGCGGGGAATCATTCTAGAAAATTTCGCGGGTCCCCCGCGCGGGTGAGCCGGGTCTTACCGTGGGTTGAGGATGCTGCCGCCCCGGTGGGCGGGCGTCAGAGTAGGTGGCCACCTGGGTGCTATTCGCTAGAATTTACCATAAAAAGATTATAGTTTATCCGTTCTATCTAATTGTTAAAAAATGGATAAAATTTCTGATACGTTTGTCATTGAAAATTTAGTTGACTAACTAACTAACTCAACCTCTCTTCAGCCGGTGGGGATGTTTAACCTAGGGAGGGTGCGGGGATGTCACCCCGGGCGGCGGAAAAAATTAAAAAGAGCGGACCTCAACAGGTCACCCAACCGGACCCCCAAGCAGTCAAAGGCCCGGCTACCCGGGGGCGGATTATCGCCGCCGCGGCCGACCTTTTCTATCTCCGGGGCTATCAGGGGACCTCTCTCGATACAGTGGCCCGAAAGGCGAGGGTGAACCGGGGGAGCCTCTATTATTTCTTTCGCTCGAAGAAAAACCTTGGCCTCGCCGTTATCGACCACTTCGAGCGTCTCATTCACCAGAATTTCATCGAGCCCGTCCTCGGTGAAAATCCTGTCCTAGGGGAAGAAACCGGGGGATGCGGGAAGCTCGGCCGGCTGGCGAACCTCTACTCCCGGATGCCCCGGCAGGAGTCTCCCTGCTGCGGTTGCCCGATTGGCAAGCTCTCACTTGAGCTCAGCGGGCTCGACGAGGACTTCCGCCTCCGGCTCAAGGAGGTATGGGCGGGGGTTATCGAGGGGATCGCTGAAATGGTCCGCGAGGCCCAGGCTGAGGGTACGCTTGACACCGGATCGGAGAGTAGAGAACTCGCCCGCTCGTTTTTCGGCCAGATACAGGGGGCCCATATCATCGCGCGGAGCACCCTTGACGAGGACGCTCTCGATCAGGATTGCCGCCGGGCGGTGGAGAATCTCCCCTGGGTGGAAAAGAGCGAGAAGAAACTTTGAGTGCCGCTTGTTATTTAATTGTTTTAATTGGAGATATGAAATGATAGAGGCGGCGGAAAGAAACCTGCTCAAGACCGAAATTCCGGTGGGGGGAATGACCTGCGCCTCCTGCTCGGCACGGGTGGAGCGGCGGCTCGGTGCCCTTGAGGGCGTCTCCGAGGCCAGCGTCAACCTCGCCACCGAGCGGGCCAGCGTCCTCTATGATCCGGAGACCGTGACCCCCTCGGGCATCGCCGAGCGCATCGTCCAGACGGGTTTTACGGTTCCCGAAAAATCCGCCGAACTCGCGATTGGCGGGATGACATGCACCGCCTGCTCTGCGCGGGTCGAAAAGCGGCTCAACGCTCTCGAGGGGGTGGTGTCGGCCACCGTGAATCTGTCGAACGGGCGGGCGCTCGTCCGCTACCGGGCAGGGGTGGCTTCTGCCACGGGGCTGATCGAGCGGGTGGAGAAAACGGGCTACACCGCCAGCGAGGTTACCGATTCTTCCGGTGACGCCGAGCGGGCCGCGAACGAAAAAAAAGCCAGGCGCGAACTCTGGCTCCTGATAGCCTCGGCGCTGATCTCGGCGCCCCTTCTCTATCAGATGAAGGGACACCTCCCGGGAGGGATTCCCTGGGAGCTTCCCCGGTGGTGGCAGTTCGCCCTGGCGACGCCGGTGCAGTTCATCGCGGGCTGGCGGTTCTACAGCGGGGCCTATCACTCCCTCCGGGGCGGCGGGGCGAACATGGATGTCCTCGTGGCGCTGGGCACCTCGGCCGCCTATTTGCATAGCCTCGTGGTGACGGCGCTGGGCCTTGACGCCATGTTCGTCTACTACGAGGCCTCGGCGGTCCTCATCACCCTGATCCTCCTCGGCAAGGTCCTCGAGAGCCGCGCGATGGGGCGCACCTCGGACGCTATCCGGAAGCTCATGGGTCTCCAGGCCAAGACGGCCCGGATACTCCGGGACGGCGAGGAGCGGGAGGTCCCGATCGAGCAGGTGGTCGAGGGCGATCTGGTCCTGGTCCGGCCAGGTGAGAAATTTCCGGTGGACGGCGAGATCGCCGAGGGCCAGACCTCGGTGGACGAGTCGATGATCACCGGCGAGAGCATTCCGGTTGAGAAGGGGCCGGGCGGGAAGGTGACCGGGGCGACGATCAACGGAAACGGCGCCGTGCGCTTCCGGGCAACCAAGGTTGGCAAGGACACGGTCCTGGCCCAGATCATTCGTCTCGTGGAGGAGGCCCAGGGCTCGAAGGCCCCGATTCAGCGCCTCGCGGATCAAATCTCCGGAATTTTCGTTCCGGTTGTCCTCCTCATCGCGGCGGCGACCTTCGGGCTTTGGTACGCCTACGCCGGATTCGAGCCCGCCCTGGTGAACGCCGTCGCCGTACTGGTGATCGCTTGTCCCTGCGCGCTGGGTCTGGCCACCCCGACCGCCATCATGGTCGGGACCGGCAAGGGCGCCGAGGCGGGAATCCTCATCAAGGGGGGGGAGTCGCTCGAGACCGCCCATAAACTCGATGCCATCATTCTCGACAAGACGGGAACCCTCACGAATGGGAAGCCCGAGGTGACCGATATCCTCCCGTTCGCCGGGATGGACGCCTCCGGGCTCCTCCAGTTGGCGGCGAGCGCCGAGCAGGGCTCCGAGCACCCCCTCGGAGAGGCGATTCTGGCGCGGGGAAAGAGCGAGGGCGTGACTCTCCTTCGGGCCGATGATTTCCGCGCGGTGCCGGGGCAAGGGCTGGAGGTGAAGATCGAAGGCCGGGCGCTATGGTTTGGAAACGAAAAACTCATAGCCGGGCGCGGTTTCTCGCTCGGTGACCATGCGCCCGAGGTGGCGGCGATGGAGGAGGCCGGAAAAACAGTAATGTTACTCGCCGGCGAAAAAGAGATTCTGGGGGCGGTGGCCGTCGCCGACACCTTGAAGGATACCTCGCCCGGAGCCGTGAAATCTTTCCTCGACATGGGAATCGAGGTCTACATGATGACCGGGGACAACCGCCGCACGGCGGAGGCCATCGCCGCCAAGGCGGGAATAACGAGCGTCATGGCCGGGGTTCTTCCCGAGGAGAAGGCGGCCAAGGTGAAGGCTCTTCGCGAGGAAGGAAAAGTGGTCGGGATGGTGGGCGACGGAATCAACGACGCGCCCGCGCTGGCCGAGGCCGACGTTGGCTTCGCCATCGGAACGGGAACCGACGTTGCGATGGAGGCCTCCGACGTTACTCTGATGCGCGGGGATTTGATGGGCGTTACCGACGCGGTTCAGTTGTCTCGGGCGACGCTCCGGAAGATCCGCCAAAATCTTTTCTGGGCGTTTTTCTACAATATTCTGGGAATCCCCCTCGCGGCGCTTGGTGTTTTGAGCCCGGTGGTGGCGGGCGCGGCGATGGCGTTCAGTTCCGTCTCGGTGGTGAGCAACACCCTTTTGCTCCGGCGGTGGAAGCCGGAGCGGTGAGATTTCAATGAATACCGGAGGATTCAGAAATGGGAAACATGACGATTCAGGTGAAGGGCATGACCTGCGAGCACTGCCAGGCGGCGGTAGAGGGCGCGCTGGGCGGGGTCGCGGGCGTTAACTCGGCCAAGGTGGACCTCGCGGCGGGGACCGCCGACGTCTCGTTTGACGAGACCGCCGCCGGCGTCAAGGATTTTGAGAAGGCGGTCGAGGAGGCCGGCTTCGAAGTAGGATAGCGAAGTAGGGTAGCGATGCCGGGTCGTAAGTTGGGGCCGTTTAACCTGAAAACAGGGGACGAAGGTGGCGGATAAATCGAGAGAAAACGAGCTTCTCGAATCCGTCGCTCCCTGCGGCGAGCCCATGTCGCTCCGCTTTGTCGGACGCGACGACCTGACCGCCATGCTCCGCCGCCAGGGTCCGAGAGAGGACATCAGCGGGGCCGAAATCGATGCGGCTTATCTCGACCGCTACGGAAAGGGCGACTCCCGTTTCGGGGTCATCGGAGGGTTCTGGAAAGACACCCTGCTGGGCGTGACCTCGTTCGGCGTCATCGCGAACCGCAATGTTCTAGTC
>JAPYQX010000539.1 GCA_029937135.1 Nitrospinota bacterium | reverse complement strand
GAGAGCCCGAAGATGAAGAAGAGCGCCCGAACCGGATCACGACAAAAAAGAAGGGAAATCCGAGAAAATTGCCGAAAAAAGAGCGGGGCCGCCGGCGCTCCCTCGATAATCTTTGAAGGTTACAGGCCGGAAGGCGACTAGCGATAGAGCTACGGCTATCCACGTTAGGATAAGTCGGTCGAGGGCGGTCATTTACCCTTCTTTGAGATCGTACAAAAAGAACAACATACCCCCGCACTGAAGCAGATTCCCGAAAATAATAGCGATGTTCAAAGTTTGGGAATCAATCTCACAGAGGAAATACAGTAGAGATTCAAGAATATATGGAGAGAGGAGTATCTCGAAAAAAATACAGAAGAGGAAATGAGCATCCATAAAAAAATGACCGTTCGCCAAAACACACTTACTTGGAGTGCATCCGATTCTTTGGAGTGATATTCTGTGCTCATTACTTCTTCTCTTATCTTGAAACGATATCTAAATTTCTTACTGTACTTCATTACAAATAAAATCCGCGCAAATATTATTCCAAAAATGGAGGAAGCCAGGCCGTAAATAAAGAATGACAACATTGAGAAAAGGAAAATGAAGGGCAAATACCATACAGAGAAGGCATCATAGTGGCCCCAAACAACGATAGCTGATTCGCCCCCGACTCTAATGAAAAAGACAAATACAAAAACAGCAAAAGAAAATCCGAGCATTTCGCAACCTCCTCTCACATTTTCAAATTTTACGGGAGAGCTTTACCAACGAATCCCTTCCCACGCGAACGCGATCGTGACGATGGCTTGTAGTTTTTTCGACTTCATTTTCTCTCCTCTTTTCCCGGAGGTCTTCGCCTCGACGCTTGAGGGCTTCCTTAACGAAAGCCTCACCTCGACGCTTAGCGTCCGTTACTTCTTCAGCCAGCCGCCCTTGAGTATTAATTTCGCCAGCGCCTCGCCCACCGCCTTGTGGCCCTCGGCGCTCATGTGCCCGTCCCTTGGGTGGAGATAGAGACTCCG
>JAPYQX010000253.1 GCA_029937135.1 Nitrospinota bacterium | reverse complement strand
ACAGGACAACCCCCGCACCCCCCCCCCAGCTCCCGGCGGTGCCGGGAATCACGGCGCCTGTTTCCCCTTCGGAGCGACCTCCCGGTGCCGTTCCGCAGGTGACGCTTCCTCCGACCCAGCGCCCGCTCGATTTGGTAGTGACCATCACGATGGCCAATGGCACGTCGGAGACTTTTTCGCGCGAGATTCATCTGATGGAGGTCATAACCCTTCCGGACGGCAGAATCGAAATGGTCCACCTTGTTCTGGTTTCGGGCGGCGAGCGAAATACGCACGTTTGGTACAACTATTCCCGCATGGCGAAGCTGGGATACCGTTTCGTAACGGCCGAAGGGCGGAACAAGGTTCGTATGCGCGTCGTGCAGCCAACCACCCCCACTCGGGAGCTTACCAACCAGGTCGAGCCGTTGAGTCCCCGGGACTTCCGTTAAATCAATTCGGTTTCGTGGGACGTCAGGAGGTTTTTCCGGCATGTCCGAAAAAGATTTCGCCAACCCGAATCTTGTCTGGTCGCCTGATCGCCTGAAAGATCGGATCGGCGGGCGGAAGGATGACGAACTGATTTTGATCGATACACGCCCCGCGCCCAACTGGAGCGGGGGGCACATCGAGGGCTCCGCGCATCTGGACATCTATGGAATATCACTCAACGATACGGGGCCCGAGGCGCTGGCGGCGTTTACCTGGATGTTTGCCTATCTCATGGAAATCCGGGGTGTTGATTACGGAAAGACGGTGGTTTTTTATGAAGACATAACAGGATTTCGCGCTGCGCGCGGGTTTTGGTTTCTCGAGTATCTAGGCCACAAGGATGTTCATGTCCTCGACGGGGGACTGGGGGCCTGGAAGGAAGCGGGTTATCCGGTGACGGCCGAGGCCTGGCCGATGGCCCAGGGCGCTCAGGACCCGGGGCCCGGCGGTTCCAGAAAAATCATACGGTCCAGCTTCGCCAGCCATCTTGAAACCCCCGACGAGGGAAAAATAGCCACGGCCGGCTATATACTCGGGCACCTCGATGACCCTGATGTGGTGATACACGATACGAGGAGCGAGGGAGAATATTTCGCGGAGAATGTGCGCGCCGCCAGAGGGGGAGCGATACCCGGCTCACGGCATCTCGAGTGGATGGATTTCGTGGGCGGAGACGGCGCCCTTCTCCCGGCGCAGGAGCTTCGAGCGATGGTCGAGGGGATCGGCTGCACGCCCGACAAGGGGATCGTTCCGCTTTGTCAGGGCGGCTATCGCTCCGCGCATGCCTATCTGGTCTACCGCCTTCTCGGCTATCCGCGCGTGAGGAACTACCTCGGCTCGTGGAAAGAGTGGGGGGACAGGGCTGACCTGCCTATTGAAGTGCCAAAACACTAGTTGCCAATACGCGGCGCGACGGTCTGAGCGATTAATCCCGCCACCGGCGGCGCCCAGATCACCGATAAAACGCGAACAATGAAAAAATCACCACCCAGAATCGGAATCTCATAAACAATAGCTCTGAGCGGCCCGAATAGGGCGGCCCCCGTCAGGAGGGTCACGATGGGCCCGATGCCCGCCACGCCCCTGAGGAGCCCCGCCACCATCGGATAGATCGCCCACGGCGCGCCGATGGGAAGGCTGCTCCCGGCCACCAAGCCAAGAAGGATGCCTTGCCAGCCGGAGCTGGCGGAGAGCCACTCCTCGACCAACTCCTTGGGCAGGATTTCGGGCAAGATTGCCCCGATCATAAAACCAAGAAACATTTTCGGAAGGATATCGAGAAACAGAACGCCCGCCTTCCCGGCGGTAGCGAGCGGAATCGAAGCCGATTTCTGAAAAGAGACACAACAAAGGACAATGACAAGACTCAAGAGGATGTATGTCGTTTTGTCCGTAAGGCTGGCCTTCGGAATATCCCTTTCGCTGGGAGCGCGGCCTAATTGCCGGCCATTAAGGCCATGGGCGCATTCCCTCGCAGTGAGGGTTGCGCAATGAGAACTCCGGAAATGACAGAGCTCCCGCGAAACGAATCTTACCTGACAGAGCCGGTTCCGGGAACGGGGGGGAGCCTCCGCACGGAAAACGATGATTTCCGCGTTGAGGAAATTCCTCTCAAGCCCCCCGAGGGTTTGGGTGATCACCTCTACCTGCGGCTGGAAAAGAGTGGGGTTCCGACGCTGGAAGCTGTCCGGGCCGTTGCCCGGTTGGTTGGCGTAGATGAAAAAGACATAGGATATGCCGGCCTGAAGGATGCGCATGCGGTGACGCTGCAGTGGATGTCCGTGCTCGCCCCTGGCAGCAGCGCAGAGCGCAAGCTTGTTTCCCCGCGGCTTCCGGAGGGCCTGCGGATAACGGAGGTCAAGAGAGGCCGCGCCAAACTCCGGCGGGGCGAACTACTGGGGAACCGATTCGAGATTCGGATCAGAGGGGTCTCCCCCGGAGCGGCTGATCGAGCGCACGAGACGCTGGCGACCCTTGCGGAGCGCGGGGTTCCAAACGCCTTTGGCGAGCAAAGATTCGGTGTGCGCGGAAACTCCGCCGAGTTGGGCCGTGCGCTTGTCCTGGAAGATTGGTCTGGGGCTGTGGCCCACCTCCTCGGCCCCTCTCGGATGAAGGCTCCGGTTGAAGGCGGGGACGGGGCAGAGGGCGGGTCCGGGCATGAAAAGGGCGGCAAATCCGCCGAGTCGGCCCGAAGGTTCGTGGCGGGCGACCTGGCGGGCGCTCTTCGACTTTATCCCGAGGCTTGGAGGGCCGAGCGCCATGTGCTTTCCGCTCTGATGGCCGGGGCGGCTCCCGAAAAAGCGTTGAAGGCGATACCCCGAAGAGAGCGTATTTTATTTGCCTCGGCGCTTCAGGCCGCCATATTTAATACATGTCTGGCGAGACGGCTCGATGGAGGCGCCTGCGATCGGCTTCTCTCCGGTGATGTGTTGTTCAGCCACCGAAGCGGCAAGACGCGCCGCGTCGGAGACCCTGAAAAAGAGGCCGCTGCTCTGGCCCGGTTCGATGTAAGTCCGGCGGGTCCGCTTGTTGGCGAAAAAATGCTGGAGACCAGGGGGGAGCCGGGCGAAATGGAGGGGGACGCACTCCGGGGTTTGGGCCTCGACCCCGGCGAATTGAACAAAGGCCTCGCTCGGATGGGTGTCCGGGGCGGACGAAGGCCCTACCGAGCCCGGCTCCAGGTGCGGGAAATTTTGGCAGAGGAAGGGGATCTGCGTCTTCGCTTCGAATTGCCCCCCGGCGCTTATGCCACGGAGGTCCTCCGCGAAGTGATGAAGGTGGAGCTGCCCAGGGAGGCAGGATATTATCTCCGGGAGACAATTCACCGGGAGCCAACCCGAATAATTGATTGCGGAGGAACTTGATGAAGGTTTTTGTTACGGGCGGAACGGGTCATGTTGGCGAGTCCGTGGTTCGCCTGCTTTCCGAGAGCGGCCACGATAGCCGGGTTCTTACCAGGGATGCCGAGGCGGCGCGGGCGTGGGCGGAGACCATCCCGCGCGTCTATCCCGTTCGCGGAGACATTACCGGAGGTGTCCACCAGTTGGCCGAGGTGATGAAAGGCAACGATGCCGTAATTCATATTGTCGGCATTATTATCGAAAAAGGGACTCCGGGGTTCGAGGCCATGCACACCGAAGGTACGCGCCGTGTCGTCGAAGCCGCGAAGCAAGCGGGCGTGAAGCGTTTTATTCACATGAGCGCTCTTGGCGCCCGCGAGGGGGCCGTCGCCCACTATCACCGGACAAAATTCGCCGCCGAGCAGATTGTCCGGGAAAGTGGGTTTGACTGGACGATTTTCCGCCCGTCGATCATCTATGGAGAGTACGACGAATTTTTGAACACCTTCGCCGGAATTGCCCGTCTCTCACCGTTAATTCCCGTTATCGGCTCGGGGCGTGGGAAGCTCCAGCCAATATGGGTGAAGGACGTGGCCCGCTGTTTCGTTAGTGCGCTCGAAATGAGCGAGACTTTTGGCCAGACCTACGAAATGGGTGGCGACAAGGCGTATTCCATCAAGGAAATTTTGCGCCTTCTCCTTAGATCGATGGGCAAGCGAAGAATCTTTGCGCATATGCCGGTGGTTGTTGCCCGCATGAAAGCGAAGATGTTCGACTATCTTCCCGGCAAGCCCCCCTTCACTGAGGACCAGATCACCATGCTGGGCGAGGACAACGTATGTGATCCAACCCCGCTGAAGGAGGCGTTCGGGTTGAGTCTCCGGCCCATGGAAGACTATCTCTCCGAGCGGTTCGGTAAATAAAATCGAATGAGACGACCTGTGTTGGTTTTGATCGCTCTGGTCTCGGTGGTTGTGGGATTTTGGGCTCCGCAATCAACAGCCGGAGAGCGCCTCCCTATTTTTGACACTCACGCCCACTACAGCCGTCCGGCGTGGGAGGTGTACACGCCGAAACAAATCCTGAAAATTCTTGAAGTGGCGGGGGTTGAAAGGGCTCTTATATCCAGTACGCCCGACGATGGCACTCTCGAACTCTACAGGACGGACCCCCGGCGCATCGCCCTCAACCTCCGCCCCTACCGGACGCGGGAAGACATGTCCGGCTGGGCGAAAGACCAGGAAGTGTTCAATTACATTTCGGGACGCCTTAAACGCGGGTTCTATAAGGG
>JAPYQX010000538.1 GCA_029937135.1 Nitrospinota bacterium | reverse complement strand
AGTTGGTCCGCGGCTTGGCCGAGAAGCACGATGCCATCATGTTCGGCAGCGCGGGGCTCGACCCCCGCATCCCGCCGGACGTGAATTGCCGGGATCTGCTCCGTGCCCTCCGCTACGAGCTCGACCTTTATGTGAACCTCAGGCCCGCGCCCCTTCTCGACCAGCGCTTCTCGCCCCTGAAAAAAGAGGTGCCGATTGATCTGGTCGTCGTCCGGGAGAACACCGAGGGGCTCATGGCCCGCATGGGGGGCAACTTCAAAAAAGGGACGACCGACGAGGTGGCCATCACTGAGGATATCAACACCTACAAAGGGGTCGAGCGCATCTGCCGCTTCGCCTTCGAGTACGCCCGCGAGAACGGCTACCCGAAGGTGACGATGGCGGACAAGCACGGGGGGGTTCCCCACGCGCACGGTCTCTGGCAGTGGGTGTTCTGGGAGACCGCCGAGAAATTTTCGGACATCGAGGCGGAGCATAAATTCATCGACACGCTCTGCATGGATCTCGTCATGTTCCCGGATCATTTCGGCGTCATGGTGACGAACAATATGTTCGGGGACATCCTCAGCGATGTGTGCGCCAGCCTGATCGGGGGCGTGGGGCTCGCCGGGTCCGGGTGTCTCCATCCGGGCCGGGTGTGCATGTTCGAGCCCGTTCACGGAACGGCCCCTGATATCGCCCTCAAGGGTATCGCGAATCCCTTCGCGGTGGTCCTGACGGGGCGAATCATGCTCAATACGCTGGGCCACAAGAAGGCGGCCAGCCTCATATGGGAAGCCATCCGGTGCGCCGTTGCGGACAATCAGGTCACCGGTGACCTTGGCGGCGACCTGGGCTCCAAGGGTGTGGGCGATTACCTGTGCGGGAAAATCGTCGAACTCTCCAAGGAGTAATAAAGAGAATTCGTTTCAAATCAGGAGATAAGCCAGGGGGGGAATCGCCCACGAAATGCTGGGCGAGATGATCGAAAAGCTGCCCATTCTGGCCGCGCTCAAGGACGCCTCGTTC
>JAPYQX010000252.1 GCA_029937135.1 Nitrospinota bacterium | reverse complement strand
ACGGTACCCTGACCCGCGATGACATCAGGGTGATTGAAGGGGGGGATCATCGCCAGCCCCCGATCGGACTCGATTTCCTTGGCCCGCTCGTAGGCATCGTCGAACGTGGGGCCATGGAGTTCGACCTCGGCGCCCAGCGCCCGGACAGCGTCGAGCTTGGTATTGGGCGTGGACTCGGGCATGACGATCAGCGCCTTGATGTCCATCCGCCGGGCGGCCGAGGCGACGCCCTGGGCATGATTCCCGGCCGAGGCCGCGACGACGCCCCAACGGCGCTGTTGAGTATCGAGCTTGCTCAGAGCGTACCCGGCCCCACGAATCTTGAACGAACCCGTGCGCTGAAAATTCTCGGGCTTGAGGTAGACCTCGACGCCGAGTTGCTCGGAGAAATACTCGCTCAGGCGAGCCGTCGTCGGACGCAGATAGGGGGCGAGAACCCCGGCGGCGGTTTCCGCCTCGGAGGCAACTTTATCCGCATCGAGCGGGCCCAGGTTTTCCGGGGTTAAATTCGCCAGTTTCATCCGTCGTGCCTCGATCCGGGCAACAGACCCTTTTATACGCCCTTGAACTCGGGTTGGCGCTTTTCGATGAAGGCGTGAACGCCCTCCTGAAAATCCTTGCTGTTGAATCCTTCGTGCCGGAGCGCATTGGCCCGTGTGATGTCATCGGCGCCCAGTGAACCCGACTCGATAAGATTAATCATCTCCTTGGAGTTTTTGACCGAGATCGGCGCGTTGTCCACAATCTTCCGGGCTATATCGCTTACATAGGCGTCCAGTTCACTCTTGGGCAGGACCCGGTTCACGAATCCCATCTCGCAGGCCTCTTGCGCGGAGTAGCGCCGCGCCGTCATCAGGATTTCCTTGGTGTTCGCGGGACCGATCAGGCGGATGATCCGCCGCGTGAGGATCTCGGGATATACCACCCCGAGCCGGGCCGCGGGAATGGCGAACACGCCGTCCTCGGCCGCGTAGCGGAGATCGCACATCGCCAGAAGCCCGAAGGCGCCACCCATCGCGAAGCCATGGACAAGAGCGATGACAGGCAACTCGATGTGGTAAATTCGCCGCCAGGCATCCTCCACAATGCCGCTGTGGCGCTTCCACTCCTCGGGGGTCTCCATCTCGCGGAACTCGCGAATATCCTGGCCCGAGGCGAAGGCCGCCTCTCCCGCCCCCCGGAGGACAACAACGCGGACCTCGCCGCCGTCTCTGAACTCCTCGAGGATTTCGGGCAGGCGCGCCCACATCGCCCGCGTCAGGGCGTTCCGCTGCGAGGGCCGGTTAATCGTGACCGTACCGATTCCATCCTGAATATCCACCAGGAGCGTATCGTCGCTCATTTAAAACTCCCTTGCCGCGATTAAAAAACTGGATCGGGAAATGGGGCCCAGAAGAGGAGAAATCATACCGCATTCCGGCCCAAAGAGGATCCCGCCGGAGAGGGTGTGTTTCGGAGTGAACCGGAGCGAGCCTGTAAGCCGGGTTCTGTTACCCGCCCGGGGGCGGGTCCGCGGCCATCCATCTGGGACGAAGGTTGCCCTCCGCCTCATGCAGCCGACCCGGAGACATCGGACGGGCCGCCCTCGATCGTCTCCCTATTTGGCCTTGCTCCAGGTGGGGTTTACCAAGCCGATCCGGTCACCCGGACCGCTGGTGCGCTCTTACCGCACCTTTTCACCCTTGCTCCGGACCAAGGTCCGGGGCGGTCTGTTTTCTGTGGCACTTTCCCTGGGGTCGCCCCCGGTGGACGTTATCCACCACCCTGCCCTGCGGAGCCCGGACTTTCCTCCCGCGGCGCAAGTCCGCGCGCGGCCGCGCGGCCCGCTCCGGTTCATTGTAAAATGTACTCTAAATTCGGGCTAAATGCCCGCCCGCTCGTCAATGGCCCGGTTCGCGGCCGCATCGGCGGCGGCGTTCCCGCCTCGACGTACATGGCGGACCTCGATGCTCTCGAAAGCGCCGGCGATCTCCTTGGCCTCCTCGAAGAGGGGCCTGAGGGTCTTGTTCTTCACCCGGTATTCGCCGTTCCACTGTTTTGCTAGGAGCTCCGAGTCGGTCACGATCTCCACGGTCCTCGCACCGATCTCCCTGGCCCTCGTCAGGCCGAGGAGCAGGCCCCGGTACTCGGCGACATTGTTCGTCGTCTCGCCAAGATACTGAAGGACCTCGGCCACGCAGGCGCCCGAACCGTCGTAAAGCACCGCCGCCGCTCCGGCGGGTCCGGGGTTGCCCCTCGCGGCGCCGTCGGTATGTATCAGGAGATATTCAGGTTGAGAGTTCAAGCAGTTTCATCGGTCGGAACTACCGTGCCCACCGCCTCGGCCTCTTTGTAGTAGATGATCCGGCCGCAATTCGAGCACGAGGAAATTTCGTCCCTTGAGTCGCGGATTTCGAAAAACCGCTGAATCGTCTCATCCATGCGGCAGCCCTGGCAGGTCCGGTCGATGATCGCCGCAACGGCTGAACCGCTCATGTTTTTGTGAATCATTTTATAACGGGCCTGCCAGTCAGGGGAAATCTCGTCCCAGGCGCCCTGGCGCTCACGCTGGTGCTTTTCGAGTTCCTGCTCTATCGCGGCCTGATTGACCTCGTGTTTTTTCATGGCCATACCGACGGTGTTCCTGGCGGACTCCAGCCCCTTTTGAGATTCGGCCACTTTCTCGCGAAGAGGCTCCACCGACTCCATGCACTCAAGAACCTGATCCTCGAACTCGGCAATCTTCTTCTGGAAGGATTCAATCTCGTGGGTAAGCGCCCGGTACTCCTCATTGGTCTTGACGAGGGGCTGTTTTCCGCGCGATTCGCGCAACTTCTCGTCGGCCATCTGGATTTCGCCCTCGGTGTCGCGCTGGCGCTTTTGCATGGCCTCGACCGCGGCCTCGACCGTTTTGATATTTTCTTCGGATTCTTCGAGGTATTTTTTTTCTCTCTCGATTTGGGTGGGTATTTTCGAGAGTTCGTTTTTGAGACGGGAGATATGATTGTCGATCGACTGAACGCGAACCAAAGCCTGCAACTCGGCCAGCACCGCAAACTCCTTCTTTGGGTTCTTTGTACCGTTCAATTGAATGGTGGGCCCACCAGGATTCGAACCTGGGACCAGCCGGTTATGAGCCGGCGGCTCTGACCGCTGAGCTATGGGCCCCAGAATATGCCAGCCACGGGGCATGGCGGGAGGAGGAGCCTTCCCGCCCACGTTCAGCCCAAATCCGGCGAACAAGAACCCCGTTTATATCGCCTTCCCCGGCTTCAATGTCAAACGCCGGCGTGTCCAGGCTCCCCGGGGGAACGGGGATTTACCCCCGGCCCGGGGAACCGCCGGGAACCCCGGCTTTCGCTTTACTCCTCCATGAAGCTACTCAGCTTTTTGCTCCGGCTCGGGTGGCGCAGCTTGCGGAGCGCCTTGGCCTCGATCTGGCGAATGCGCTCGCGGGTCACGTCGAAATCCTGGCCGACCTCCTCGAGGGTGTGCTCGTTCTCCGGGCCGATTCCAAACCGCTTGCGAAGCACCTTCTCCTCGCGGGGACTGAGGGTCTGAAGAATCCGCTGGGTCTGCTCCTTGAGATTGAGCTTGATGATGGACTCCTGAGGAACCTCGGCCTTTTTGTCCTCGATGAAATCGCCGAGATGACTATCTTCCTCCTCGCCGATGGGCGTTTCGAGGCTGATCGGCTCCTTGGCGATCTTGAGCACCTTGCGCACCTTATCGACCGGCAATTCCATTTTCTTGGCGATTTCCTCGGGGAACGGCTCCCTCCCGAGCTTCTGGACAAGCTGGCGGGAGGTGCGAATCAGTTTATTGATGGTTTCGATCATATGGACCGGAATTCGGATGGTCCGCGCCTGATCAGCGATGGCGCGCGTAATCGCTTGCCGGATCCACCAGGTTGCGTAGGTACTGAATTTGTAGCCGCGCTTATATTCAAACTTGTCCACGGCTTTCATCAGCCCAATGTTCCCCTCCTGGATCAGATCGAGGAAGGCGAGTCCCCGGTTGGTGTACTTTTTCGCGATACTGACCACGAGCCGAAGATTCGCTTCGGCCAGCTCTTTCTTCGCCCGGCGATCCTTGCGGCGTCCCCGGCGAATCATCTTGAGGGCCCCTTCCAACACGCTGTGGGAAGCGCCGGCCTCTTTTTCTGTCAGCCGGATTCGCCGGCGAACATTTTTAATTCGCCTGTCATATTCGGCC
This sequence comes from Nitrospinota bacterium, assembly GCA_029937135.1. Lineage (GTDB taxonomy): Bacteria > UBA8248 > UBA8248 > UBA8248 > UBA8248 > UBA8248. Next base: position 411 of record JAPYQX010000252.1, on the reverse strand, counting down.
AGGATGCTAACCGGAATCCGTTTCTCGCCAATGGGGGTCGCGCTCGAAGCGCCTTTGCCGATATCCTTCAAGGCGGCCTTGAGCCCGGCGTCATCCATTCCCACCTGATCGAGATAGCCCTGGATTTCTTCTCCATCCCCGATAATCGACTGGACAATGGATTGGATCCGATCAGCGATCCGGTCCACCTGCTCCGCCTTGAGGTTCATCTCCCTGATCAGTGCGGCTATTTTATCCTGAACCTTTGAAATCATGGCGGGTTTGGCGTGTTCCGTGCGCTTTTTATCGAGTAGCCGGAGCTGGGTCTTGACCTTGGAGACCAGAGCCAGGACCCGTGCCTTGTCCTCCTCGTAGGTGGGCTTCTCCTTTTCTTCATCGTCGGAATCCTCGCGGCCGGTGTAGGTGTTGACG
>JAPYQX010000251.1 GCA_029937135.1 Nitrospinota bacterium | reverse complement strand
GCTGATTCAATCAGCACCTTAACCTCTTCTTCCCTTTTTTTTTCAATTACTATTTGTTGTATTGTCAGCTATTTCCAACGCAGTACTAATCGGCGTGGACCTGTCCGGAGTTGTCTTGGGACTGGCCATAGGTCATACACAACCTCAGCTTGACTTGGCTTGCGCGGATAGGCCTGCAAAACTGGATGAGGACCTCAACGCGCCCCTCAGCCCCGCCTTACCTAGAAATTTTTGCTACAATGGACTCATCCACACGCTCGCGCCGCCGGCACGGTCGCCGCCGGCGCTGGAAATCACAGCCGTGCGCTAGCACCACCAACCGGGAATATTAGCCTGTGAAACACATCATCATCGGGACGGCCGGGCACATCGATCACGGAAAAACCTCGCTCGTGCGCGCGCTGACAGGGACGGACACGGACCGGCTCAAGGAGGAAAAAGAGCGCGGCATCACGATTGAGCTGGGTTTCGCGCAGCTTGAGCTGGACGAGATGAGCGCGGGGATTGTGGACGTGCCCGGTCATGAGCGGTTCGTGAAAAACATGCTCGCCGGGGCGGGGGGGATTGATCTGGTCATCCTCGTCATCGCGGCGGACGAGGGGGTGATGCCCCAGACGCGGGAGCATCTGGCGATTTGCCGGTTGCTCGGGGTGAAAACCGGGCTCGTCGCGCTGACGAAGACGGACCTCGTCGAGAAGGACTGGATCGAGCTCGTGACGGACGATCTGGCGGATTTCGTGGCGGGGACTTTTCTGGAGGGAAAGCCGGTGGTGCCGGTGTCGTCGGAAACGGGAGAAGGGCTCGACGCGCTTCGCGAGGAGCTTGCCCGGCTCGCCGGGGGAACCGTCGCCAGGAGCGGCAAGGGGATTTTCCGGCTGCCCATCGACCGAGTGTTCACGATGAAGGGTTTCGGGGCGGTGGTGACGGGGACGCTTTTCAGCGGGTCCGTGAAGGTGGGAGAGCGGGTCCAGCTGTTCCCGGGCACGGCGGAGGCGCGGGTGCGCGGGCTGCAAGTCCACAGTGAAGCAGTCGAGGAGGCCGCCGCCGGGACGCGCACGGCGGTGAATCTCCAGGGCGTCGAGAAGATGGAGATCGCGCGCGGGGATGTCCTCGGCCGGGCGGGGGAGCTCAGGAGCACCTATATGCTCGACGTGCGCCTCGAGCATATCGCCGACTCGCCCCAGCCGCTCAAGCAGCGCGCCCGCGTGCGCTTCCACTCCGGCGCCTCGGAGGTCATGGGCCGGGTCACGCTGATCGGGGCCGAGGAGATGGAACCGGGCGGGGTATGCTTCGCGCAGATACGCCTCGAGGCGCCGGTGGCCGTCCTGCCGAGGGACCGCTTCGTCATCAGAAGCTACTCGCCCGTCGTCACCATCGGCGGAGGCGAGATACTCGATGTCGCCCCCCGGAAGCACCGCCGGCTGCGCGCCTCCTCGATGGAGCGCTTCGAGGCGCTGAGCGCGGCCGACGAGCCGGGGCGGCTTAAAATCCTCCTCGATGAAGCGAGGGTGGACGGCGCCGACACCGCCGCTCTCACCGGGCGGCTGACGCTGACTACCGGCGAAATCCGGTCCGGTCTCAACCAGCTGGCCCAGGCGGGCGGGGCGCGGACCATCGAGGCCGACTCGGGGCTATCGCTCACCACAGGCCACTTTGACGCCCTTCAGGAATCGATCACGGGTTTTCTCGCCGAATACCACAAGGCGAATCCGCTGCGCCCGGGCGCTCCAAAGGAAGAGGTCAGAGGCAAGGGCGGCGGCGCGGGCGAGCGGGTCTTCAACGCGGCGCTCGGCGCGCTGACCGGAGCGGGCAAGGTCGTGGAGGAAAATGCCCTGGTCCGCCTCTCAACCCACAAGGTGAAAGTCGGCGCCGATCTGGCGAAGGTGAAGACCAAGCTCGAGGGGTTTTTCAAGGCGGCGAATTTTCAGCCCCCTGTCCTCAAGGAGGTGTTCGGGGCGGCGGGCACCCCCGCCGACGCCGGCAAGGCGGCGCTTCAGGTCCTCGTGGACGAGGGCGCGCTCATCCGGCTCAAGGAGGACCTCATCTACCACCGCGAGGCGGTCGCGGCGGCGCAATCGCGGCTCGAGGGCTACCTGAGCGACCGGGAGGACATCTCGGCGTCCGAATTCCGCGACCTGCTCGGCATCACGCGGAAACACGCGATCCCGCTGCTCGAGTATTTCGACACCGCGCGGGTCACCTTCAGGGTCGGGGACAAGCGCGTGCTGCGCTCCCGGCCCGGCGCGGAGTAAGCGCCCGATATTCAACCGGCCCGGCTTGGACCGGCTATTTTTATTCTTTAAACGACGGGAGAAATCATCTTGGCTATCGACGCGGGGGGGATTCGCCGGCTGCGGGGGCGAATCCCCGCGATGAAGGGGCAGGTTTACGTCAACTGGGGGGGCAGCGGCCCCTCGCCCACACAGGTGCTCCGCGAGGTGAACCGCTTCCTCAAGCGCGAATCGCGGCTGGGGCCGTTTCACCCGCTGCTCAGGGACGAATCGAAGGCGGCGATGGGGGCGCTCCGCCTCGAGATCTCGAAACTCCTCGGCGCGCGGGAAGATGAGATCGCTCTCATGGACAACACCACCTCGGGGGTCAACATCGCCGCCGCCGGCATCGAATGGAAGGCGGGGGACGAGGCCATCGTCACCGACCTCGAGCATCCGGGCGGCTACCTGCCCTGGCTGATGTGGCGCGAGCGCAGGGGGCGGATCAAGGTGCGCCTCCTCGAAACGGGCGCGTCGGACGAGGAGCTTCTCTCGAACCTGCGCGCCATGATCACCCCGCGCACCCGCGCCGTCTGCGTGAGTCATATCGCCTGGCTCACCGGGCGGCGGCTGCCGCTCCGCGAGATCGGCCGCCTCTGCCGGAAGGCCGGGGCGCTGCTCGTGGTGGACGGGGCGCAGTCGGTCGGCCAGATACCCATCGACGTGAAAAAATGCCTGGCCGACGTGTACACCGTCTCCGGGCAAAAATGGCTCATGGGGCCGCAAGGCACGGGGGCGGTGTTCGTGCGAAACGGCCTCCGGGAAAAAATCAGGGAATCCGGGATCGGCTACCGCTCCGCCGCCGCCCGGAGCCTGACCAAACTCACCTACACCCCCCAGCGGGGCGCTATCCGCTTCGAGATCGCCACCATCAGCCCGGCGCTTTACTCGGGCCTCCGCGTAGCGGTGGAGACCTGCCGCCAGAGCGGCCCCGCCGGCATCGAGCGCAGGGTCAGGCGGCTGGCGAACCGGCTGCTCAAGCGCCTCCGAAGCGAGCCCGGAATCGAGGTGCTCACCCCGCCCGGACCGGCCCAGTCGGGCCTCGTCACGTTCCGCGCCGGGAAATTGAGTGCACAAGAAACCGCCGAGGAGATGCTGAAAAAACACAAGGTCGTCTTGCGGGCGGTGGATTCGGTCCCGCCCGCCGTCCGGGCCTCGATCCACTACATCAACACCGAGGCCGAAATCGACCGGATCGCCGACGGGGCGGCGAACCTCGCCGCGAGGGCGCGAAAAAAAACGGGGCGCTGAAACAGGATTTCGAAACAGAAAAAATCCAGGAACCGTTTTTTTAGCGAGAATTGATTCGCGGGAGTTTTTTAGCGGGAACGAGGAAAAACTCATTGAGCCGTTTTCCCTTGGCGGAAACCGCCTCGCCCCGGACAACGCTGAAGCCAATATTCTCCGGACCCCGGTAGACGGTTCCCCGCGATTCACCTGAAACTGGCACGGCGAGAAAACAGAGTTTTTGGAACACGGCCTCCCGCAGGTAGACGCTCGGGTGCATCCCCTCAAGACCGGGAATATCGCCCAAATCCTTGTTCGAGAGTTTGGCGAGATTCACCGCCAGTTCCTCGTGGATGCAGAAGAGAGATTTTCCGGACTTGTCTGGCGCGCTTTTATCGGCGGTTTTCTTTGCAGGGCCGGCAGCTCCAGCGAGTCCAGCAAGAGCTCTCATCAACAATCCCGCGGCCAAAACCCTTGCCAATATTTTTCGTTTCATCAATCTGTTCTCTCAACAAAAGGCTGGCGCATACAAAAAAAGGCGGCGGGAGTCTCTTCCCGCCGCCCGGATGTTTCAGGTTTGCGAATCCAACCACCGGCGATTTTAACCGCCGATGGTGACATCCATCGTCGTGTCGCCCTTCACGGTGACTTTCATCGTCTTCGTTCCGAGTTTTTCATGCCATATCTCGACGGTGTAGGAGCCGTCCGGCACCCCGGCGATCTTGAACTTGCCGCCGTCTCCCGAAACCGCGACGAACGGCGTCTTCGTCGAAACGACCCAGCCCTTCATCCAGCCGTGCACGTCGCAGCTAATCCCGACAATGCCCGGCTTCTTGAAATAGCGCTTCGACATCTTGAGCTTTTTCTTGAACTTCGGCTGGGCGATGTTGGCGACGGAGTTGCCCGATTTTCCGGGGCGGGTGTGGACGTTGTGGAGAATCTTGTCGCTGTTCTTCACGATGAGTTTCGTGCCGGCCTTCATCACCGTCACGCGGGGGCTGTAGACGCAGCCATTCTGATCGACGGTTGCTTTCTTCATCGCCTTGGAGAATTTTCCGCCCTTCGCGCCCTTGATGGTGATGACCACCCAGGAGACGCCGCCGTTTTTCACGACAAGGC
>JAPYQX010000250.1 GCA_029937135.1 Nitrospinota bacterium | reverse complement strand
AGGACGCGGCGTAGCTCCGCGAGGGCGGCGGCGATGTCTGCGACATATTCATAGACCTGGGTGATGACGGCGGCGTCGAACTCGCCCTCGCCCACCGGAAGCGCCAGCGCATCACCTTCCCTTAAATCTACCTGTTTAAAGCCGGCGCATCGCTTCCGGGCAAGGCCGATCATCGCCTCGCTCGGATCCACCCCCACCGCCTTCCCCTTGGGTCCCACGGCCCCGGCAATGTCGCTGAGGACATAACCGGGCCCCGAGCCGATGTCGATTACCCGCTCTCCGGGACTTGCGCCGAGCGCCTTCATGACAAAATTCCGCTGGCCCGCCTCATCGGCCGAGGAGTAAACCTCCTCGACACGGCGGGCCGTTTTTTCATCGAATTCAGGGGGCTGGTTCAAAATTTATCCTCCCCCCCGGGGACCGGGAGGTTCGTTGAGATTTACGCTCTCCGGGCGTATAAGGTCGTTTCCGCATTGTGGCATTTATTCCCTCCGAAAGGACAATTCTGGATGGATTCGGCGAAAAAAATCAATATCGCCACCATCGCCGCGAGTCACGGCGTCAACTCGTTCTATCTTTTTTTCCTGATTCCGATACTACCAATCATCGCCAAGGATTTCGGCCTGAACTACGTCGAGGTCGGCTTGATCGCCTCGGTCTATGCTTTCGCCAACGGCGTGTTCCAGCTTCCCATCTCCTTCCTGGGCGATTATTTCGGGCGTTGGAGAACGGTCCTGGTGATATCGCTCCTGGTGCAAGGCGTCCCGGTCTCCCTCTACGGATTGGCGCCGAGCTACAGTGTTTTTCTGGCGTTCGTCTTCCTCAGCGGGCTGGGCTGCTCAGCCTATCATCCCCCCTCTATTGCTCTCATCACAAGCGAGATGCCCGAACGCCGAGGATTCATCATGGGAATTTTCGCCGGAGGCGGCGATGTCGGCGGCATACTCACCCCCGTCATCGTCGGATGGGTTACCGTCTACCTCGCAAGCTGGCGTCTGGCCGCCCACTGGGCGCTGCTTCCGGGCATTATCATGGCGCTTCTCGTCTGGCGCCGCTTCGAGGATATCCCGCGCGACGACCGCCCCATGAAGCAGGCCGCCCGCGCGACCCTCGGCGCCCTGATGCGAAACCGGTCCCTGATGCTTCTGGTCCTTCTCTCCACTTTTCGCATCACGGGCTTTCGGGGCCTGATGGTATTTCTCCCCCTCCTTCTCGCCCAAAATTTCGGATTCGGCACCCAGGGCGTCGGATGGGCGCTTTCCTCATACTTCATCGTGGGCACCGTAATGACGATCATCGTCGGCCGCTGGTCGGACAGGGGAAGCAAAACCATGTACATCGCCGTCTTGACATTTCTCTGCGGCCTGGCGCTGGCCTCCATCTCGGCGGTGGAGACTACCCCGGGCGTGTTGGCCGCCATTCTCGCCGTCGGAGTTCTCCTCACGCCGGTGCCCAGCCTTGTCCTGGCAATGGGTACTGAACTCGTCGAGGAGAGGCAGCGTGCGAGCGCCATCGGTCTCGTCTATGCCGTCAACGAGGGCGCAAGCACCATTTCGCCGCTTATCGGGGGGTTCGTGGCCGAGGCCATCGGCCTCCGGTTCTCTTTCCTCTTCTATGCTTTTCTTTTCGGAGCATCGACTTTAATCGCCATTGTTCTTCACCGTGTGGTCAAGAACCACAACCCGCCCGCCGCGGAGGGCTCCGCATGAGTGGAGCGGCAACAAGCGCCGCGGGCCGCGCGCCCTGGGGCTCCATCGGGCTTTTGTTCATTGCCCATTTTGTCGTGGACAGCCAGGTAAGTTTTCTCGCTCCCCTGCTTCCTCTTTTAAGCCAGAAATTCAGCCTCTCCCTCGGGACGGCGGGAATCCTGGTCAGCCTCCTCTCCTTCTTCGTCGCGGGAAGCCAGCCGCTGACTGCCATCGTGACCGACCGGTGGCCCCGGTTTCCCTGGCTCGCCATCGGCCTCATCGGCAGTTCGCTCTGTCTGACGGCCGTGGGATGGCTCCCCACCTATGCCGCCGTGGCGGCCGCGATCCCCATCGGAGGGGTTCTCGCCGCGCTCGCTCATCCCGACATGGCATCGCGGGCGGGTGCCCTGAGCTACCGGCACCGCAGCCTCTCCGTCAGCTTTTTCGTCGCGGGGGGAAGACTCGGTTTCGCATGTGGCCCCCTCATCGCGCTGCTAATCGTGAAATGGCTGGGCATGGAGTGGCTCTGGATTTACATCCTGGTCAGCGTGGTCGCCGTTATTGGAATCCTCCGGGGACTCCCGAAACCCGCGGCGGCCAGCGGCGAACACAGATCCCTTTTCCGCGGGCTCGGCGAAGCGCTCGGCGCGGCCCGGTATCCCTTGTCGATTCTCCTGGGCGTCACTGTGTCGCGGGCGATTGTGACCGTTAATATGCAGGGCTTCCTGCCCACGCTTTATGTCGAAAGGGGCCTGAGCCTCTGGGAGGGCGGAATCGCGAATTCGGTGCTCCTGGTTTTCGGAATGGCGGGGGTGATGGCCGGGGGAGTGCTCGCCGACAGGTTCGGCAAAAGGAAGCTGATTGCGTGGGGTATTGTCATCGGCCTCATTGGCCTGATCGGTTTTCTCTGGTCAACATCCGCCCTGGCCATGGTTTTCATCGCCCTCCTCGGCTTCGGCCTCTACCTGCCGATGGGAGTCGGTATGGCGCTTGCCCAGGAGTACCTGCCCGATCATCGCGGCTTCGCCAGCTCTCTCACCCTGGGCGTTTCGTGGGGGCTGGCGAGTTTTTCCGTCATTCCTCTCTCATGGGTGGCCGAGAATATCGGCCTCCTCCAGACCTTCAGGGCGCTACCGGCCGCCCTGGCCGCCGGTCTGGTATTTGCCTATTTCCTTCCGGAGGAGAAGAAAAATTAAGTACGCTCTCCCATGTGATATTAAGGTCCGCCTCCGGGCAAAAAAAAATCGCGGTCCCGAGAAGGGGACCGCGATTTTCAACACTCAGAATTCAGGCGCCCACACCCGCTTCCTGCTCGGCGAGCAACTCGTCAAGCAACAAATCGATTCGGGGCAATTCGGTCCAATCCGCCTTGTAGGCGATCTTCCCCTCTTTATCGATGATGAACACCATGTTCGGCATCCGGCCATAGGCCTCCACCGTCGTCTCCTCCAAATCATCCACCAGAACGGGGATCTTCATCCCAAACGATTCGACGAGCTCCGCCGCATAGCCGAGCTTGTGTTCGTAGGAGGTGTGCTGCTTGTACTTCTTGAAATACCTGCGCTCGCCCGCATGAGGCTCCTTCGAGTAGATGACGAAAAACTCAATGTCCTTGTCCTTATATTTCTTCTGGAGCTCTTCCATGCCCGGCACCTGCCGGCGGAAGGGTGGTCACGTGATGGCGCCGAATTCGATGACGATGTTCTTCTTTCCGGCGAAATCAGCGGAATTCACCTCAACCCCTTCGGTGGTCTTGAGGACAAACGAGGGAGCGTCGTCGCCGGGCTCGAGCAACTCCTGAAACGCCTTGTGGCGAACTTTCCGGAAACCGCCAAGCTCGCGCTTGATCATCCGGATGGGATCAAGATACCAGAGACTCCAAAGCCCCCCCAAAGGGCCGGGCGGCCTGTCGTAATGATCCTTTTTCTTCATGAATTGTCTCCTTCCGCACTTTCGAGCCAAACCTTTGATTTCAAACCAAAAGCCATTTGGATGACGAAAGACTATTCATTTCAGCAAATTTTGTCGAGAGGGAGGCGAAAAATTCGATCTCGCCAGTTGAGCCCTCCCCTATAAGCGCATATGATACAGGGTGTTGACCATTTCGGCTGTTTGGAGGATTTCCCATGGACCCATTAAAGATAGCTCTACTCGGTATCGTCGTGGCCGCCTCTCAACTTTCGCCAAACGATTTCCCCGGATCCGCTTACTCCCAGGACAAGAACCGCGACACGAAAAGCAGTGCAGGGACAACGAAAAAAATCGACCCGAAAATCGCCGAGAAACTTCGCCAGGTGCGAATTGAGGAAACCCGAAAAAAATATCCAACATCGGCGCCCTCATCGAAAGCATCAACAAAAAGCTCAATCTCAGAACATCAAAAGAGGATGTATTCGATCAAAAGCGCTCCCTCGAAAACAAACTTCGCGACCTGATCACGCTTTTCGCGCTGACCAATCAGGCGCTCACCGAGGCCGGCCGCCTCTCCCGCGAAGTAGGCGATATCAAGAAAAACTCCAGGAAGGGGCTGCGCGACTCTCGCCGCCTCCAGCTCGCCAACTTCCTCGAAGCCCGGCGGCAGGAGTACATCGTCTTCGCAACAAGATAGTGGGGGCCATAGGCGCTCCCTAGTCCGCCTCCCGTTCGAATACAACCCACGACACATCCGCCGCGCGCCAAAAACCAAGACTCGTGAAAACACGCACTGAGGCCGTGTTCCCATCCACGATGTAGCAATATACCGGGCGGCCTCGTTCAAACTGCATCCGCGCCAGCGCCGACGCTACCCGGCGACCCAACTTTTGGTTCCGAAATTTTTTCAGGGTATGGAGCATCCCGATCGACCCGTTATCGTGAACAATCAAATAGGCCGCGAGTTCGTCCTCGATGCGAACAGCGGCGTGAGGCGCCCGCGCGATGCGTTCAGATA
>JAPYQX010000537.1 GCA_029937135.1 Nitrospinota bacterium | reverse complement strand
GAACGACCAGGCCGGTCCATTTGCTAAACAGGCGCGCCATGACTTTTCGGCCGGGATACTCGACACAAAAAACTTCGGTATTTTGTGAGTTCATCATCAGTAACCTATTGTTTTATAAAGGACAAATCCCCAATCTCCTTTGTGGCCGATTAGAGCGAACCTGAAGGTATATATATAACAATTAGGTGCCCTATATTGTAAATAGAGCGATAATAATCTACTCTCCGGTGCGCACACGTAATTATGTTTCACGGTCGATTTTCTTATCCAATGGGGGAAATTCCAATGAGAATTTTGCACGTTTTACTGTCATTTCTTGTTTTTCTGGGGATGGCCGGAATTCACGGTCCGGGCACGGCCAAGGCCGCTGAGAAATTTGTGGTGGGGATGCCCGTTCGCCCCCCGATTATCGTTCATCTGCCGATCTTCTACGCCCTGGATAAAGGCTTTTTCAAGAAGAACGGCCTTGATGTGGAAGTGAAGTTTTTCAGGGGGGGCAATGCCACGCACCGGGCCATCACGAGCGCGCAGAGCAGTCTGGACGCCGCCCTTGCTCCTGCGGCCCTCGCGATGATCGGAATCACGAAGGGAAGCGGCCTGAAATTTTTCCATTCCCAGGGGTACAAGCTCGAAGCCCAAATTACCGCGGCCCCCGGCATCGACACGGTGCAAAAGCTTAGAGGCAAGACGTTTGGCATCGAGGGCCGGGGAGGGTTCAGCCATCTCGCCATTCGCGCGATACTGGAGCCGGCCGGCGTTATGGATAAAGAAGTGAAATACATGAAAACGCCCCCGCCCGCGCGGGTTCCCTTTCTTCTAAAGAAGAAAGTGGATGCGGTTGTCATCCATGTGGAACAAGTTCTTCTTTCGCAGAAAAAGCGGCCGGGCGTCACGGCCCTTGCCAGCCTCTGGAAGGTGCAGCCGCATCATTTTTACAACGCCTTTATGGCCCCCTCCTCCCGGATCGAAAAAAACAAGGACGCCTACGTCCGCTTTTCGGTTGCCATGATG
>JAPYQX010000249.1 GCA_029937135.1 Nitrospinota bacterium | reverse complement strand
CGGAGTGGTTCGATCCTTTGAGGGTCGTCGCGTCAATCGATGAATCCCGGTCCACGGAATCCGACGGGATGACGCTGGGCAGTGTTAGCCGGGCGGCGTCGCAGCTTGCACCGGGGGAAATGCTCGAACTCATCACAACATTCCTCCCCGCTCCCGGAATCGACATCATGCGGAATAAAGGGTTCCTCGTTTGGCCCGTGCAAGAGAGCCCAGAGCTTGTCAAAACATACTTCTTCAAGCCCTGAACGCACCAAGACCGGAATGTAACCAAAGTTCGAAGTACAGGCTACAGGCTTCTCTCCTTAGCCGGGAGAAGCCTACCTTGGCCGGGGAAAACCTACCCCCGCGCTCAGCCATTGGACGTGGGGGTTTTGTTTGGGGCCGTTCGGATGGTAACGAAAGCTTTAGGTGGTTATGGATTTTCTGTGGAAATCCGGGGGTTGAGCCTTAAATTCTTACCCTAAGACTGAAACCCGACATAGGGGCCCACGATTTCGATGTCAACATTTTCGGGGCCGCGGACATAGGCGATCATCCGCCCCCCCATTCCGCCGGTGTAGGGCTCGACGGAAAACTCGGCCCCCCGCGCCCGGAGCCAGTCCGCCGCTTTTTCCACGTCATCCACCCCGATGCCGAAATGATCGAGCCCCTGCACCCGGACGGGGGCAACGGCGTCGGGATTTTCATCATCCCTTATACCCCGCACGAAAATCCGCATCGTCCCCAAGCGAAGAACCGCGCTCGGCGCGCCCTTGAAATCATCGCTATAGGATATGACCTCGGCGCCGAATACACGCTCGAAAAAATCGGTCATCTCCTTGGCATCGCCGCATACAAGGTGAACGTGGTCGAATTTGAATTCCATGAAAATGCCTCCAGAGAATCAACGATTAGGGTGTGATGATAGTGGAAGAATCGGGCTCCGGACCGCCGCTCTCTTCATGACTATGCACTTCGCTGTGATCGTGGCCGTGCTCATGCTCATGGTCGTGGTCGTGGTCATGGGCTTGATCCTGGCCCTGGCCTTGCGCCTCCTGGCTCTGCCGAATCGCACGCTCAAGCATGGCCCCGATGGAATACCGGATCACCTCGGTGAAGAACTCGGGTTGCGGTCCGCCCTCCCGCAGCCCATCCGCCAGTGAAATACACTCGCCGGCGAGGGCGACCTCCCCTTTTTGATGAAGGAGGTAGGCAGTGTCCTCGAGTTGAAAGCTGAGGCGGCGCAGCAAATCTGAATTTTGGTATATTTTGCCCGCCGCTTCATCTATCGCCTTATCGAACAGGATGCGCCGCTGCTCGTCGTCCGTCGCCACCTGGCTCTGAAGCGCCTCGACGCATTTCTGAAAGTGGGAGGCGATCACGCTTTCTTCAATCACCCAGGACCAAAAAGCGGAATTGCCCAAAATTTCCTTGTGAACAATCCGCCCATCCTCGCCCGAAGCCGCCTGGACCAGCGCCCGAACCGGATGATCCCCCGGAAACGGAAACGCCTCCGGATCGGCCAGGGGAGCAAGAAGAATGCTCGAGTGGGTGAAACCCGGGGGTATCGCCGATCCGCTCCCGCTTTCGTTTTCCTTCTGTCCCCGCTGGAGAAGCCAGAACGCATAGCCCGCCGGAACCTCCACGGACGGGAGCCTTTGATCCCGGGTCAACCTTCCGAAAAACTCCCGCAGCTCTTTCGCGGACATATCGGTTGAAACGAACTCCTCAATCCCCCGGCCGTGCCTAAGCTTCGCCTGAAAGATAGAGCGCCCCCTCGGCTGGCGCGAACGCACAATCCAGAGGATGAGGTTTCCAGCACCATCGACCGAACTAACGATGGCTTTGACATAATCGAGCCCATGCGAAGTGAGACGGGGGCCTTTAGTCGGCATAACTGCCTCGGGCGCCTCGGGAGTAACGCCCTTGCCGCGAAGCCGAAACAGCGCCTTTCGAATACGGGAGCCGGCCGCCTTGTCCTTCACCGATTCGGCAAGACGCGAGAGGCCCTCGACCGCTTCCGCCGTGGCCTCGGCCGCCATCACATCAATTAAAACCGGTGGCGGAGCCGAACCCCGCGCCGCGAACGCATCCGCGAGCGTAATGGCCGCCTGAACCCGTCCGTTTCCGGCGCTCCCTCCCGAAAAGGCGTCCCGAAGAGCGACTTTCCGAAGGGAATCGGGTAGGGAATCAAGAATTTCGCTCATCGCGCTGGCCGCCTCGTCCGACAATCGGCCGGCGCCGGCGAGTTCCTCGGCAACTTTTCGTGCCTGTGCAATAGCGTCGCTGTCGAGTTCGGCGGGAATTTCCGCCCCCGCGTCGAGGACCTGAATGGTTTCGCGGAGAGCAAGCAGTTCGTCCGGAGCCCATCCGAGGGAACCGGCGCACTCCAAAAGACCAGCCACGGCAGCAGCATCTCCAAGCTCCCGAATCGAGCAAAGGGACGCAACCCGCCCCTCGGGAGCCGTGGCCGACAGATGCTCAATCATGCCAGCGACCCCGACATCGCTCATCTCCCGGATTTCGTCAATCAGGGGGGCGGGAGCCATCGCCCCCGGCGGAGGCGGATCTGTGAACGAGGCCTCAAGGCCCGCCGCGATTGCCCGCGCATGTCTCAATTCCTGGGGAGAAAATTTCATTTTCGATGATTTTTTCTTTGTTTTTTTCGCCACCGTAGCCCTCTTTCAAAATTTCATAACCGAAACAGCGTGCATCATCCTTTGAGGAGAAGTAACCTGTCAAGACAGTGTTTTGGCCGATTTCCAACTCTTGAACCAAACCCTTTTAGCTGGAGAAATACCATGAGTCCATCGGGCACCCGCTCCAGGCCTTCAGCGGAAATTCACTGCCTGACGCTCGGTCATCGGTGGGGCACGGCGGCCATGGCGGCAAGCGAGAGCGGCATCCGCGCCCTCTCGCTTTTGGGCGGCCAAAAAAGCCTCGATCATATCCTACAGGCACGGTTGGGCCCCCGCCTGAAAACGATCTCCGCCCGTTCGGGGAATCCGCACCTTGAACGGGTGCGCTCCTGGCTTGATGCGCTGCTCAACCAGGGGCGGTATCATGCCCTCTCCGTTCCCCTTGATCGGCTACCCGGAACCCCGTTTCAGGAAAGCGTCTGGCGGGCGGTTTCAGGAATTCCCCGGGGCGAGGTAAAAATCTACGCGGATATCGCCCGGATGATCGGAAGCCCCCGCGCCTCCCGGGCCGTGGGCGCGGCCAATGCCGCCAATCCGATACCACCAATCATTCCCTGCCACCGGCTGGTGGGAGCGGACGGCGGCCTGAAGGGCTACGCTGGGGGAACCGCGATGAAACGATGGCTTCTCGATATCGAGCAGCCCTGAGCAAATTTATCCCTGAGTATTTTTATCCCAGTCCTGAGCATTTTTTTCGAGGAGCGAAAATGGAGAATCGACGATGAACGAACCACTTCGGGCGAACACCCTCCGGGCGGACACCCCCGGAGTGGAAACTCTCTGGGTGGATACCGCCTTCAGCTACGTCGAAGTACCCCTTCGTCTCAGAGACACCAAAACGGCACGCGGGGCGGCGCCGGGAAATATTACCTGCTGTGTGATTGACGTGCTAAGGGCCACCTCGACCATCGCCGCCGCGATGGGAAACGGCTGCGCGGGTATTTATCCCTGCGCCTCCCCGGACGCCGCGAGGGAGCTGGCCGCCTCGCTCCGCGCCGAGCATGGAAACGATGCCGTCCTCCTCGGCGGCGAGAAGGACGCGAAACCCATAGAGGGGTTCGACGGCGGCAATTCACCCCGTGAATATACGAAGGAGAGAATCGGGGGCCGCCGTCTCGTCTTCTCGAGCACGAACGGCACCCGCACCCTCGACGCCGTTAAGGATTGCCGCGCGATTTTCACCGCCGCCTTCGCGAACATCACCGCCGTGGCGAATCGGCTCGCGGATGAGCTGAAAAAAGAACCCTCCCGCGCCCTCCTCATCGCCTGCTCGGGCCGGCAGGGGGGCTACACCGAGGAGGACACCGTCGTGGCCGGCGATATCATCTCGAAACTCACTTCCCTCATCGGTGAGATTGAGCTCTCCGACACTTCGGCGGCCGCCCTCGAAATATCAAAAGCCGCGGACAGCGACAGCGCAGCGATGCTCCGGAACTGCCGCTGGGGCCGGTACCTCACCACTCTTGGACTCGGGGAAGACATTGAATTTTGCGGAAAAACCGACTGGACCATTATCGTTCCGGAGATGAAGGACGGGGTAATTCAGGGGGCTTGATTCACAAGTTTTACGGACATGAAAACCATCCGGGGACACCACAAATCCAAATAGTGAAACTCGGAAAAAATCGCCTCCACCGCGAATGGCAAAACCGCGCCCGGCCTCTCGGGCAGGTTGTACCGCCCGGGGCGCATTCTGCTAGAATTGATATATTCCATTAACAAAACGCTGTCGGAATGATGCGTACACGGTGCGGAATCCGGGGAGGAGCCCCGGAAGCCGCATCTCTCCGGTTCTGTTCATCAATTTGGAGGAATCAGGATGAAGAAAGGATATCAGTTCAGCTTCGCCATCTTTATCATCTGGATCGCGGCCGTCTTCGCCGGCCTTCCCGAGGCGCGGGCGGACATCACGCCGCAGGAGAAAAAGCTCATCCGCGCGGCCAA
>JAPYQX010000248.1 GCA_029937135.1 Nitrospinota bacterium | reverse complement strand
CCAGTCCTCGTTGAGCCCGATGTTGCTGGGGCCGCCTTCGGTGTTCGTGGGAATGCCGCCGGCGTCGTATTGCTCTCGAATCCGGCGCCACTCGTCATGGAGACCGTGCGTGAACCCCTTGAAGTGGGGAATAACGTGGCGGGCGAAAAGATCGAGAGAGCGGCGCAGTTTTTCGGGGCTCGCCCATTCATGGGTGGTTAGAAGGAGACCCCCGAAGCCGCCCGTCTCCCCCTGAAGGGCCTCGATGGCGGCGATGGCGTCCTCGGGCGTTCCGATGATCCACCGGCGGCGCTCGGCGGCCGAGCGTGCCGTCACCTCGCTCAGGGGCTGGCCGGGATATTTTTCGTACTGGGGCCTGACGCCGATTTTCCAGAAATACTCGGTCTCGCGCAGAATCCCCTCCTCGACATCGGCCCAGGCCTCATCCTTCGTCTCGGCCAGATAGACGCTGGTGGCGATGCGCCAGTTCTCGCGCGAGGTCTCGGCCCCGTGCTCGGCGGCGAACTGCTCGACAATGGGCCACTGCTCGGCGTGGGAAGGATATTTACCGGTATTTTTCCCGGCCATCGACATGAGGATCATTCCGTATTTCCCGGCGAGTTCGAGGCTATGCCGGCTGCCCGAGGTGGCGATGGCGAGCGGGAGCCGGGGCCGCTGATAGGAGCGAAGCTGAAGACGCATGTCCCGCAGGGTCCAGAAGCGCCCTTCGTAGTCGATGGGGTCATCGGACTCGAGCAGCCGCACGATGATCTCCACCGACTCGGCCATCATGTCGTGGGCCTGGCCGGGGGGGATTTGAAAAAGTTTTTTGTCGGTTACAAGATTGCTGGGCCCAACGCCCAGGATCGCCCGGCCCCGCGTCAGGTGATCAAGAAAGGCCATGCGCTCAGCGACATGAAACGGATGATGATACGGAAGATCGATGACCGATGTGCCCAGCCGAATCCGGTGGGCATTCGCGGACGCCTTGGCGAGCGCCATTTCGGGTGCGGGCATGGTCTCCCATCCGCCCGAGTGGTGCTCGCCGATGAAGAATTCGTCAAAATCGAGTGCATCGGTGTACTCGATGAGCGCGATATCGCGGTCGAACGCCAGCGTGGGATGCTCGCTGGGTTCATGAACTGGCATCATAAAAAAGGAAAATTTCACGGCTACCCCTTCACGACAATGTTGACGAGCCTTCCGGGAACGACAATCTCCTTGACGACTTCCTTGCCTTCTATGTAGCCGGCGGCCACGTCACGGGCCTTTTCGAGGAGCTCTTCTTTTCCGGCCTCGGGCAGCGCCATGAAGGTGCGCCGCGTTTTGCCGTTGATCTGAACGGCGAATTCCTTTTCCTCGGCAGCGATGGCGCTCTCATCGAACGCGGGCCAATCCTCCCGAAAAATGCTTCCGCCGCCCGAGCCTCCGTCCGAACTTCCACCCAAGGCGGCCCAAAGCTCCTCGGCGATGTGGGGCGCCATCGGCGCGATGCACAAAAGAAGGATCCCGGCCGCTTCACGCTGCACCGCGGGCTCGGCCCCGGCCTCGGCCCGGAGAGAGGTGGAGAGTTCCATGATCCGGGCGATGGCGGTGTTAAAGGAAAATGATCGCTCATAGACCTCGCTCACCTGCCGGAGGGTGTAGTGCGCGTCGCGGCGGAGTTTACGGCCCGAGGCGGAGAGCGCCGAGGCGTCTCCCGAAAATGGGCCGGTTTCTTTCCACTCCTCAATCCGCTCCTGGAAGGTGGCCCAAAGACGCTGGAGAAAACGGTGAATACCGATGAGGCCATCGTCACGCCACTCCTTGTCGCGCTCGGGCGGGCCGATGAATAGGGTGTAGAGCCGCCCGGCGTCGGCGCCGTAGCGGGCCGAGCACTCCTCGATGGAAACGCCGTTGAGCTTGCTCTTGCTCATCACCGCCATGTCGCCGGCGACCCGGTCGCCCGCCTTGTAGCGGCTTCTCTCGGGGCCGTCACGAGTGACGACGAGCTTTTCCTCGTCCACATCCCGGTAGGGGACCCAGACATTCCCCCGCGCCCCCGACACCCGGTAGGCGGTGCGGCAGACCATCCCCTGGGTAAAGAGGTTCTCGAAGGGCTCCTCGAAGGAAACGAGCCCCATGTCATGGAGCACCTTGGTGAAAAAGCGCGAATACAGCAGATGCATGACAGCGTGCTCGGCCCCGCCGATGTATTGATTCACCGGGAGCCAGCGGTTGACGTTCTCGGTGTCGAAGACGGCCGCCTCGTTCCGCGAGGAGATGAAGCGCAGGTAATACCAGGACGAATCCACGAAAGTGTCCATGGTGTCGGTTTCGCGCCGGGCGGGCTTTCCGGTGCGCGGGCTGATGACGTTCACGAATTCAGGACTCTGCGCCAGGGGGTTCCCGCCCCGGCCGGTGAACTCGACATCCCGGGGATGGACCACCGGCAGATCGCCTTCGGGAACGGGCGTAATCGTGCCATCCTCCTCGTAGAGCATCGGGATTGGAACCCCCCAGTAGCGCTGCCGCGAGATGAGCCAATCGCGCAGACGCCAGTTGATCGTCTTGTCGCCGAAGCCCTTCTCCTTGAAAAAGTCCACCATCCTGGGATAGGCCTCGCGGTTGGGCTGGCCATCGAACGGCCCGGAGTCCTGCATCACCCCATCCTCGATATAGGCCTCGGTCATGGAGGCGCCCTCGAGGCCGCCGTCTGGATGCTGGATGACCACCTTGATCGGAATGCCGTACTTGCGGGCGAACAGGAAATCGCGCTGATCGTGGGCCGGAACCCCCATGACGATACCCGTCCCGTACTCCATCAGGGCGTAGTCGGCGACAAAGAGCCGCACGCGGTCACCGTTCACCGGGTTAACGGCGAAGTGGCCGGTATCGATGCCGGTTTTTTCTTTTTCATCACTCATACGCTCGGCGGTGCTTTGGGCCTGCATGGCGGCAACGGCGGAACGAATCTCGCCGGCCCTGGGGTTTCCCTCGAGGAGCTTTTCGATCAGAGGATGCTCGGGGGCGAAAATCATGAAGGTGACGCCAAAGACGGTGTCGGGGCGCGTGGTGAAGACCGAGAGCGTCTCGCCCGTCGCCTCGAGCTTGAAGTCGATGCGCGCGCCCTCGCTCCGGCCGAGCCAGTTTCGCTGCTGCTGCTTCACGTGCTCGGGCCATCCCGAGAGCCCGTCGAGATCGTCCAGAAGGCGCTGGGCGTAATCGGTGATTTTGAGGAACCACTGGCTGAGCCACCGTTTTTCGACGGTCGCCCCGCTCCGCCAAGCGATGCCGTCGTGTATCTGCTCGTTGGCGAGGACGGTTTCATCCACCGGGTCCCAGTTGACGAGGGATTCTTTTTTGAAAGCAAGGCCGCGCTCGTACATCTGGAGGAAAATCCACTGGGTCCAGCGGTAATAGCCGGGATGAGCGGTCGAAAGCTCGCGCGGCCAGTCGTAGGCGAGCCCGGCGAGGCGGAGTTGGCGGCGCATATTGTCGATATTGCGCTGGGTCCAACTGGCCGGGTGGCTACCTGCCTGAATGGCGGCGTTCTCGGCCGGAAGACCGAGAGCGTCCCACCCCATCGGATGAAGAACAGCGTAGCCGCGCATCGTGCGGTAGCGGCTGATGGCGTCCCCCATCGTGTAGTTGCAGGCGTGGCCCATGTGCAGGTCGCCCGAGGGATAGGGAAACATCATCAGGCAATAGTATGTGGGTTTATCGCCGGGGTCGTCCGGGGCCTGGAAGAGGGCCTCCCGCTCCCAGACCTCCTGCCACTTCGCCTCGTATCCGCCGGGTTCGTACTCGCCGAGCATTTATTTCCTCTTATTCACCGGGATAATCGCCGCCGGGAATCTTCCGCGAGCCATCTTCCCGCGTCAAGGCAGGCAGGGCGTTTTTCGCGGGCGGTCCAGTCCGGAGACGGTCTCTCAAACCTCCTCGGCAACCCCCTCGCAGGGCCCCTCGCCGGGCGGCGATGCCGCCGCCCTCATCTTTTCGAGAAGTTCGGGGGGAATCCGGCCCGGGCGGCCCGAGGCGTCGGTGCGGGCATGGACGGTGAATCCCTCGGCGCATACCCGCCCGTCCTGCGCGGCGCGGTAGTCTAGCCGCACGCGCGCGCCCCCTGGCTCGCGCAACCAGCCCGAGATTTCGACTTCCCCGTCATAACGGGCGGCGTCCAGGTAGCGGCAACCGCTCTCGATCACGGGAAAATAAACGCCGTCCGCCTCGAGTTCGCCGTAGGGCGCGCCAAGTTCCCTGAAATATTCCGTCCTCAGATGCTCGAACCAGACGAAGTAGACGGCATGGTGGACCACCCCCATCTGATCGGTTTCGGCATAACGGACACGGAACCGGACGGTGAGCGGCACGAAGCAATCCCCACTAAAGGTTAAAAAAGAAGAAGCCGGGCAATCGAGAAATAAATGAAAATCCCGACAATATCGACCCCCGTCGTGACCAAGGGGCCTGTCGAAACGGCGGGGTCGAACCGCATCCGGTGCAAAAGAAGCGGAAGAATGGAAGACATGAGCGCCGCCAGTGTCATCGTGATCGCAATCGAAAGGCCTACCACGAGGCCGAGGGTGGCGAAGGAGGCGAACTGGAACAGGGCCAAGGCTCCGAGCAGAACCCCGTACCCCACGCCGAGAATGACGCCGGCGGCCAGTTGCTTGG
>JAPYQX010000536.1 GCA_029937135.1 Nitrospinota bacterium | reverse complement strand
ATATGGCCGGGCGCGGCACCGATATCCTTCTCGGCGGGAACCCGGAATTTCTCGCCTCGGCCGAGACGAATGCCAAGGAAGGCCCGGAATACGAAGAGGCCCTCAAGAAGTTCAGGGTGCAGTGCGAGGAGGCGCACAATGAAGTCGTCGAGTTGGGCGGCCTTCATGTGATCGCCACCGAGCGGCATGAGAGCCGGCGTATCGACAATCAGCTTCGCGGCCGCTCGGGCCGGCAGGGCGATCCGGGGAGTTCGCGCTTTTATCTCTCGCTTGAGGACGACCTGCTGCGCATCTTCGGTTCCGACCGCATTGGCGGCATCATGGACAAGCTCGGGATGGAGGAGGGCGTTCCCATCGAGGCGAAGATGGTCTCGCGGGCCATCGAAAATGCCCAAAAGCGCGTCGAGGCCCACCATTTCGAGATGCGGAAGCAGATTCTCAAGTACGACGACGTGATGAACAAGCACCGCGAGATCATCTACTCGCTTCGAAGGTCGATTCTTGAGGGAACCGATCTCTCCGAGCAAGTCGCGGGAATCGCCGCTGATATTCTCGATGGAATTTTCGATGTCCACCTGCCGGAATCCGAGCATTTCGAGGAATGGGACCTTGAAGGGTTCCTCACCGCCATTGATCGTCAATTCGGGCTGCCGGGGAAACTAGACGGGCGAAAAATCGTTTTTTCGACTCCTTCGTGTGGAATTGACATCGAGGACGAGACCCGCGATTTGGTCGCCGACAAGATGCACCGCCTCATCGAGGAGGCGTATCTTGTCCGGTACGAGAATTTTGATGATGAAATGGTCCGGGAGCTCGAGCGGGTCGTCTATCTTCAGATTCTCGACGCACAGTGGCAGGACCACCTGACGAACATGGAGCACGTCAAGGAGGGTATCGGACTCCGCGGATATGCCCAGGTCGATCCACTCAACGAATATAAAAAAGAGGCTTTTGAGATGTTCGAGACCCTGAACGAACGGATCGACTCGGAAACCCTCCTCTACCTCTACAAGCT
>JAPYQX010000247.1 GCA_029937135.1 Nitrospinota bacterium | reverse complement strand
AGAAGCCAGTACAAGAGGCGTCTCCCGCTTATCGCCAAAATAAGCCAAAGAACAATCGACCGTGATTTCAGATATGCCCGCGATTGGGGCGTTTAGCACACACGAAAACCATTCCTTGAAGATTTGGCCAGTCTGTGCCATAATCCCATAGATTTCAGTGAGTTTTGAGGGCGGCACGAGTGGCCGCTTTTTTGATAATCCGTTGGGGGGTTGGTGGTGGCTAGTACCGTAAGTAAAGTAAAAACAAAGACTAAACCAAAAACAAAGGGCAAATCCAAAGCAGTTGCCAAAATAAAGGCGAAAACAAAGTCAGTCTCCAAAACCCCGGCCAAGGCAAAACCCAAACCCAAAACCAGGACCAAACCAAGGCTCAAGAGCGTTAGCCCCGGCGCCAAGGCGCCCGACTTCAGGCTCAGGGACGGAAACGGAAAAATGCACCGTCTGGCCAGATACCAGGGGAAAACGGTTGTTCTCTATTTCTACCCCAAGGACGACACGCCCGGCTGCACGCTCGAAGCCAGTGATTTCAATAAGGAAAACAAAAAGTTTACAGCCAAGGGCGCGGTGGTTATGGGCGTTAGCCCTGACAACGAGGTGAGTCACAAGAAGTTTAGCGAGAAGCTCAATCTCACGTATTTGCTCTTGGCGGATCCGGATGGCCTGGTCGCCACTCAATTTGGGGCTTTTGGCGAAAAAACCCTTTACGGCATGAAGTTCAAGAGTGTCTTCCGGACGACCTTCATCATCGATGAAGAGGGAATCATCAGGAATGTTTTTGAAGATGTCCAGGTTGAAGGTCACGCCAAAGAGGTTCTGAAGGCGCTCTGATTTTGTTCCCCTCCATCGTGTGCCACCGGTTCACCTTCCTATCCATCTTGAACATCCAGGAAAATGGCCCGGTGCAATCAGGTTGTTCCCACTCTTGCGGCGTGGGAAAGTTCGTGCGTTTTGAATCCAACTACGGGAGTCCGCTGTTAAAATCTGGCGGGCGCGGAAAACCGGAAATTCCACAAAATGCCGATTGATGAGCTCAGAGCGATTTTAAAAGAGAGAATCATGGTGTTGGACGGCGCCGTGGGCACCATGATTCAGGCTTATGATCTCGAGGAGGGAGATTTTCGCGGAGATCGGTTCAGTGACCACTCCAGCGACCTGAAGGGAAACAACGACCTCCTTACGCTCACCCAGCCAAAAATTATCGAAGAGATTCACCGCGCCTTTCTCGAGGCGGGGTGCGATATCGTCGAGACCAACACTTTCAACTCAAACGCTATCTCCCAG
This sequence comes from Nitrospinota bacterium, assembly GCA_029937135.1. Taxonomy (GTDB): domain Bacteria; phylum UBA8248; class UBA8248; order UBA8248; family UBA8248; genus UBA8248. The sequence continues at coordinate 3,372 of JAPYQX010000247.1, read as the reverse complement.
GCCGACTATTCTCTCGAAGCCATCGTGTATGAACTCAACTTCGAGGCCGCGAAGATCGCCAAGGGGCTCTGCGCGGAATTTACCCGGATAAACCCGGACAAGCCCCGCTTCGTCGCGGGCTCCATCGGGCCGACGAACCGTGCACTATCAATTTCACCCGATGTGGGAAACCCCGGCCACCGGGCGGTGACGTTCGATGAGGTCGCCGCCGTCTATACGGAGCAGATTCGCGGGCTCATCGACGGCGGGGCGGACATCCTCCTCATCGAAACCGTTTTTGATACGCTGAACGGCCGGGCGGCCATCTATGCCATCGAAACGCTAGCCGTGGAGACCGGCCGCCGGCTTCCGGTCATGATATCGGGAACGCTCCCGGATCAGAGCGGCCGCACTCTGTCGGGGCAGACCCCTCATGCCTTCTGGATATCGGTTTCCCACACCCCGAACCTTCTCAGCATCGGCCTCAATTGCGCTCTCGGGGCGAAAGAGATGCGCCCGTTCATCGAGGAGCTGTCGAAAGTCGCTCCCGTTCCGGTGAGTGCCCATCCCAACGCGGGTCTTCCCAACGAATTTGGCGAGTATGACGAGACGCCGGCGGAGTTTCTCCGCTTGATCAGCGATTTCGCCCGAAGCGGTTTTCTCAACGTGGCCGGCGGCTGTTGCGGCACGACGCCGGAGCATATTCGCCTGGTGGTGGAGGCGGTCGAGAGCATCGCACCCAGAAAGCCGCCCGGGAAAACGAACCACCTCCAGCTCAGCGGCCTTGAGCCGGCCATTCTCACCCCCGAATCAAATTTCATGAATATAGGCGAGCGGACGAATGTCGCCGGTTCGCGCCGGTTCGCGAAGCTCATCCTCGCCGGAGATCTGGAAAAAGCCCTCGAGGTGGCGCGCCACCAGGTCGAAGGCGGCGCCCAGGTACTCGATATTAATCTCGACGAGGGAATGCTCGATTCCGAGGAGATGATGACGAAGTTCATCAACCTCATGGCCGCCGAGCCGGATATCGTGTGCCTCCCCTTCATGATCGATTCATCGAAGTGGCCGGTTATCGAGGCCGGGCTGAAGTGCCTCCAGGGAAAGGGGATCGTCAACTCCATCAGCCTCAAGGAGGGAGAGGACGTTTTCAGGGAATATGCGCGGAAGATACTCCGCTACGGCGCGGCGGTGGTCGTCATGGCTTTTGACGAAAAAGGGCAGGCGGACACCTTCGAGCGGAAAACGGAAATATGCGCCCGCGCCTACCGGATACTCACCGAGGAGGTCGGTTTCCCGGCCGGAGACATTATTTTCGATCCCAATGTGCTGACCGTGGCGACCGGCATCGAGGAGCACAACGGCTATGCTGTCGCGTTTTTCCGGGCCGTGGAGTGGATCAAGAAAAATCTCCCGCTGGCGCGGGTCAGCGGCGGGGTGAGCAACGTCTCGTTCTCCTTTAGGGGAAACAACAGCGTCCGGGAGGCGATGCACTCGGCGTTTCTTTATCATGCCATCCGCGCTGGCCTCGACATGGGAATCGTGAATGCCGGCCAGCTCGAGGTCTACGAGGAAATCCCCGGGGAGCTTCTCGAGCTGGTCGAGGACGTGATATTGAATCGGCGTCCGGACGCGACCGACCGGCTGGTCGATGCCGCCGGGCGGCTGAAGGGCAGCGGAAAAAAAACCGAAAAAGAGAAGCTCGCCTGGCGAGATGCCCCGGCCGAGGAACGCCTCAAGCACGCCCTCCTGCGCGGAATCGTCGAATTCATCGACGAGGACACCGAGGAGACGCGGCTAAATCTCGGCAGCCCGATCAAGGTCATCGAGGGCCCGCTCATGGACGGCATGAACATCGTCGGAGACCTGTTTGGCGAGGGGAAAATGTTTCTGCCCCAGGTGGTCAAGAGCGCCCGCGTGATGAAAAAAGCGGTCGCCTATCTTGTTCCCTATCTGGAGGAGGAAAAGGCCCGGTCGAAAACGGTCCGCAAGCCCGGCAAGGTGGTCATGGCGACCGTCAAGGGAGATGTCCACGATATCGGAAAAAGCATCGTCTCTGTCGTCCTCAGCTGCAACAATTTCGAGATCGTCGATCTGGGCGTCATGGTTTCGGCGCAGAAAATACTCGACACCGCCATCGAAGAGGAGGCCGACGTCATCGGCATCAGCGGCCTGATCACCCCCTCGCTCGAGGAAATGGCCCATGTCGCCAAGGAGATGGAGCGGCGCGGCCTCAAGATACCGCTGCTGATTGGCGGGGCGACGACATCGAGAAAACACACCGCCGTCAAGATCGCGCCCAACTATTCCGCAGGAGTGGTTCACGTCGTCGATGCCTCGAAGAGCGTTCCTGTCGTGGGGGCGCTGGTGAACGGCGAGAAGCGTGTGGATTTTCTTTCGGGTGTGCGTGAAGAGTACGCTGAGATCCGTGAGCAGTTCGAGGACCGCTCGCGGGCGGCGGATTATCTCACCCTCGGGGCGGCGCGGGCGAACGCGCTGAATCTGGACTGGAGCGGTTATAAAATTCCAAGACCGGCAAAACTGGGCATCACCGTTCTCAAGGCCGTCCCGCTCGAAACGCTGAGGCCCTATATCGACTGGTCCCCGTTTTTTCTCGCCTGGGAACTCAAGGGAAGGTATCCCGACATCCTCAACTCCCCCACAGCGGGAAAGGAAGCCAAGAGCCTTTTCGAGGACGCGAATATCCTTCTTGATGAAATTATTCGCGATAACCTCATCACCGCCAATGGCGTCTTTGGCCTTTTTCCCGCTTGCCGGGTCGGGTCAGACGACATCGATGTTTATGCGGACGACTCTCGTGCGGAGACCGTCTCGCGGTTTCGCATGCTCCGCCAGCAGGCCCAAAAACGCGCCGGGAGCCCAAACCTCTGTCTCGCCGACTACATCGCTCCGGCGGACAGCGGCGTGAGCGACTACATGGGTCTTTTCGCGGTGACGGCTGGTGTGGGAGCGGCCGAGCTCGCCGAGCGGTTTGCCCGCGATAACGACGACTATCAAAGCATCATGGTCAAGGCGCTGGCCGACCGGCTGGCCGAGGCCTTCGCGGAATGCCTCCATGAACAGGTGCGCAAGGAATACTGGGGCTACGCGGTTGACGAGAGCCTGACGGACGAGGATCGGATCAGGGAGCGCTACCGGGGAATTCGCCCGGCGCCGGGCTATCCGGCCTGCCCGGACCACACCGAAAAGCGGATTATATTCGATTTGCTCGACGCCGAGGCGCACACCGGAACCTCGCTGACCGAAAGCTGTGCGATGCTTCCAGCCGCCTCGGTTTCAGGGTTTTATATCGCCCACCCCGACAGCCGCTACTTCGCCGCCGGACGAATCGAGCGCGATCAGGCCGAAGACTACGCCCGCCGCAAGGGCATCCCC
>JAPYQX010000006.1 GCA_029937135.1 Nitrospinota bacterium | reverse complement strand
GCCATGTATCATGACCAGGGACATATCGCCGGAAAGATGATGGCGTTTCGGTTCGGCGCGAAGGGGGGAGGCGCGGTCCGGGGGGTGAACGTCACCCTGGGGCTTTCGATTATCCGCACCTCCGTCGAGCACGGGACGGGATTCGAGATTGCGGGCCGGGGGAAGGCGGACGCCTCGAGCATGGTGGACGCCGTGGTTCTCGCCGCGAGGATGGCCGGGAGGCGCATGGGTCGTGCCAGCGGAAAAAGCGTCTCAAAAAAAACCGGCAAAAAATAACCAGCATAAAGTAAGCAGCGAAAAAAAACGGGCTCTCGCAAAAGAGGAGCCCATTTTTATTTCGTATCCCGTGAAACGGGTTATGATGTTCCGGGGATGTTGTTACGGCATTTTCTGCCAGACCCAAATGATTCGCCCGATAATAATATTTTCGATGCGGTCGCTGGCTTTGAGGTCGATAAAGTCAAAACTCCTGTCGGCGCCATCCTCGATGAACCAGAGTCTAGAGCCACTCTCACTGAGGCGGCGGATTCCGGTGATGCTGGCGTCGCGGGGGGATTTTTTCTTCAACGCGGAGTTTACGGCGTAGTAGGCGTTGGGACGGATTTTCTTATCGTCGCGGTCGATAACGATTCGGCCGCCGGCCCTGAAGGGTGGCGCCATGTTTTTCACCCAGTCGGCCTTTATTTCAAGGGCGACGAGGTTGGTGCGGCCGGTCGCTTCCTGAAAGCGCACTATTTCCCAATCTTCGATACGGTCAGTTTGAACCTTGCCGGGCCTTGCGGCCGATTTCGGATCGACGATGGGAATTCCGAGGAATCCTGACTTTTTCTTTCCTTTGGACAAGGTAGCTTCAAGGCTTTTCGGAAGGCGGACCTCGATTTCTTTCTGTATTTTTTCATGAGGGGATTGGCCTGTCCCGAATATGAGCCAATCACCTGATACACTGAAATTTTCCGCCAGAAATTTAATGAACGACAAACTGATCTCGGTGAGCCCTTTTTCGTACTGGCTGATTATCGCCTGGGACAGACCCGCCCGGTGGGCCAACTCGGTTTGTTCCAGTTTATTGAAGTGCCTGATTTCCCGGAGCCGAGTTCCGATTGCCTCTCTACTGATTTTCTCCAACCGTAGTTTCATTTTTCCCCGTTTCCATTTTCTGCGACTAACGCAATAATGAACTGTTTGGCCACTTGTCCATTATAGGCAATGTTGTCCGCCGTGGGTTTCAAAATAGTTCAAAATAACTGAGCCCCAAATCCTCAGCTACTATTTACTTTGCAAAATATAATATAAGTCCATAATTGTTTCAATAATGATTTTTTTAGATATATTTTATTTTTGTTATTATTTTAAATTCCTATTAATGCGTTTTAAAACAACTGGATAAAAACAAAATTGGGGTCTGGTGGGAAACTACCAGTTAGCTCTTTTTTGTATCACAGTATGACAAATTGTTAAAACGCAAACCGAGGCGGCCCCGGATTTTTTGAGAACCCTTGAACAAGCTCCCGCTGTCGAACCTGTTGTCAGGACATCGTCCACGAGAATGATATTTTTCCCCGACACCCGTTCCATGGAAATCGCCGAAAAAAACCCCTGGAGGATTTTTCGCCTGGCCGGGGCGGAAAGGCTCGTTTGCGGGGACGTGGAGCCCCCTCTCTCCAGGGTGGAGGCGAAGGCAACCCCCAGGTGGACCGCGGTGCTTTGGGCAAGAATTTTAGCCTGGTCGAATCCGCGCTCCCGCCATCGGTCCCGAGCGATGGGAACGTGCGTAACGAGTGCATCGCCCGATATAATATCCGGATATTCCTCCAAGGCGAGCCGGCTGAGTTCGGAGCCCAACTCGGTGGCGAGTGAGGGATAGCCTCGAAATTTTATTAACTGAATCAATTCGCGGAGAGACCCTTCGTAGGGGCCAAATGCCCGGGCGGCCTCGAACGAGGGCGGGCGCTCCCGGCATTCGGCGCATAAATGGTCCGGCGTGTGGGAGAGGGCGGCCTCGGAGCGAAACGGTTTTCCGCATGTGGGGCACCAGGGCGGCCGGGAGCGGTCGAACGACTCCCGGCAGGACTCGCACAGGGCCTTGCTCTCCCCAGGGGGGATATCTTCTCCGCAGAGGGGACACGATTTCGGCAGAAAAATATCGGGTATCGCGGAAAGAAATTTCAACAGGGGATGCATCGTGGGTCCCGATGGAGAAAGAAAAGCCGGCGTAGGCTTAGGATTTTCTCCGGAGGTTAATCCGCTTGTTCGCGAGCCCTTCCTTCGCGGATTCCTCTCCCCGCCGCCTGAACTGAATGAATTCGGCAACGATTGCAATTCCAATTTCGCCGGGTGAATCGGCGCCGATGTCGAGACCAATCGGTGAGTGGACGCGGCTGATGGTCTCGTCCATATCGAAGCCCTTGTCGCGAAGGTGGCGGTAGGTGAGCAGGACCTTGCTCTTCGAGCCAATCATCCCGATGTAGCGGGCAGGGGTATTGAGGGCCCATTCCAGGACGACCTCGTCGTTGGCGTGGCCGCGGGTGATGATGGTGATGTAGTTGGATTCATCGACGGGAATATCGTCGAAAATTGCCGGATGCTCGCCGACAAAAAACGACTCGGCCATCGGGAAGCGCTCTTTGTTCGCGAAGCTGGGTCTGTCCTCCACGACGGAGGTCCTGAAGCCGGCCATTTGGGCGGCCTGGGCAACGCAAAAGGAGACATGGCCGCCGCCGAAGATGTAGACCAGTGGCTGCGCTGTGATCGGCTCGACGAAAATCTCGGTCGCCTCTCCGGCGTTCCGGCGTCCTTTGCCGGATTCCTCTCCCCAGAACTGCATGAGCTGCGGCTGGCCCTGGCGCATAATTTGCCCGCTCTCGCGCCAGATTTCGGCCGAAAATGCGGGGATTTCACCGAACGTATCCCCGTCCCGGTTCATCATCAATTTCTTTTTGGCGTCGGGGGCGTATTTCCCGCTTCCGTCCTGAATCATGGTGGCCAAGACCGCGCTCTGTCCCCGGTTCCGGGTGCCGATAATTTCGGCGAGGAGGTCCGGATCGTAGGCTTCGAAGGGCTCGATGAAGATTTCAACCGTTCCGCCGCAGATGTGGCCGCTGTCACCCGCCTCGTCGGCGGTCAGATCGAAGGAAACTTTCTCCCCCGAGACGCCGGTCATGACGTTCATGGCCGTTTCCCAGACTTCGGCCTCGAGGCATCCGCCGCCGACGGTCCCCATGGTGCTTCCGTCCTCGCGGATGAGCATCTTCGCGTCCCCGCTCATGGGGGCGGAGCCCTTCCTGGAGACGACGGTGGCGATGGCGCCCCGCTCTCCCTTTTCGATTCTCTCGGCCATTTCCTTAAAAACGTCCTTGCTCATATCTTTTTTCTCGCCTTTGATTCCCGCCGAGAAGGCCGCCCCGGAGGCGGATTCTCAAGCAATGATTTTATTCATCAAGGGGCCCGGCTCACCACCCTGAGGCCGGTGGGAAGGCATTCCGTGAAAAGGATTCCGTCCGCCGGACCTGCCGGGCTTCGCGCGGCTTCTGCAATAACATAACCGATTCGCTCCAGTTTTTCCATCGAGCCGATTTTGTCGCATTTGTTCAAGACGATGTACCGCCGGGCGCAGTCGGAAACCCCCCGGAAGAGCCCCTCGGGGTGCGCGGCGAGCCGGGCGACCGCCGCGGCGTCAATGGGCGCGCCCGTGGCAAGCCCGGTCAGCTCCGCGAAGCGTCCGGGACGGAAAACGTGGTCCTCATCGACGGGCGAGCCCAGGGCGTCAAGGCCAACGACCCCGAGGACGATGTCCGTGCCGGACGGGATTACCGGCTCCTCGGGACCCGGGGCCTTGATCGGGAGGCCGCGCGAGCCATCCGCCTCGACGAGGAGGACGCCTTCGCTTCGGCGCAACGCTTCGATCTCCTCTGAGCCGAAACCCTTGAGCTTCATTCTTTGATGTCGCTTCATTTTTCGCTCGTGGGGAGCGTCCGGGGCGTCGGCCTCGCCCACCCGGCGGCGGGCCAGGGTGATTGGCGCCGTCCAGGGTCCGTGGCTAGATATTTGAGCGGCAAGCCGGCCGGCCTCGCCGAGGAAAAGATGGGTTTCCCCGGACGGGACGGGCGCGAAAATATGGGTCGTCGTCGTGAGGATGACCGGCCGCGCGCCGGCGGCGAAGCATTCCACCCCGAGGGCGCGGAGAAGGCTGGTCTTCCCCCCTCCCCCTACGGCCGCGACCAGCAGGCCGGGCGCCAGGCCAATCGCTCCGGACAGCGTTTCCCCGCTCATCGGGCCCGGGCTTCCTCGCCAATCCCGAGCAGCTCGCGCCGGAGAATTTGCACAAGTTCCTCGGCCAGTTGATCGAGATGCTTGACGACGATGTAGTTGGGATAGATTTGCTCGACAAAAGGATCGACCACGCCGACCCCGACAATGCGGACGCCGAGTTTCTCGAGGCGGTGGACCGTCTCGACCAGATGAGAGGCGTCGCCGTTGGGTTGGCCGTCCGAGGTGATGATGATGACCTTTTCGGTCTCGTCGCGGACGATGAGCCGGCGGTAGGCGAACTGAAGGTGCTCCTCGTCCCAGTTGTTGAAGCGGGGGTAGATGTTCACGAGGCGGTTCTTCGAGCGTTGAAACGGCTCGTCGAAAGCCTTGTAGATTCTGTGCTGGAGGGGCGAGTGGCGGATATGGCGGAATTTGAACGCCGGCACATGGCCCAGCGAGGCGGCCATCGCCGCCTCGGAGCTCTCCGTCGAGTAGCCGATGACCTCGAAGGGAACATCCACCCGGTCGAGAACTTCGGCGAAGAATACGGTCGCCTCCCGCGCGGCCAGGTACTTCGACTCGCGGTTCATACTGCCGCTCTCGTCCACGAGAAGGGTGAAGCAGATGTCGAGCCGCTTGGGCTCCTCTTTCCTCTGAAAGAGATGATATTTTCCGAGGCGCTGCTTCCAGAGCTTCGGGGTGTTGAGTTTCCCGGAGCGGAAAGAGCCGCTGAATCGGGTATACTGCCGTTCCTGGATGATTTGCATCAGTTTCCAGGCGAGGACCTTGATCTGGCTGCTCGCGCCGTCAACGATCGCCTGATACTCCTCGGCCTTTCCTTCGGGCGGAATGAATATCGTCGCCTCGTCCGCGCGGCTCGCGGTGGGATGAACGTCCTTTTTATTTCCCTTCAGCTCGAACCAGGGACTCGCCCAGTGGCCGAGGGAGGCGAGTTCCTCTTCGCTGAGTTCAAGTTCCTCCTCGTCGAATCCGCCTTCCTCCTCGACCGGGTCGGTGGAGAATAATTCGTCCACCTCCGAGTCCGCGCCGTCGTTCTCTCGGTTTTCGGATTTTTGGGGCGCCTCCTCGGGAATGTCGGGGATGGGCGCATCCTGGAGGGCCTGGTCGAGCATCTCCTCGGGCAGCCGCTCGCGGATAGTGGCGTAGAGTTCCTCGGCGCACTCAAAGGCCTCGGCCGGACTCTCGGCCCGGCTGGCGCGGAGGGCGAGCTGTCTTAAATCATCGAGAAAATCGAGGACCTCGGGCTCCATCCACGTGGTGTCGAATTTCGTGGGCGCCGGCGAGCGCGTTCCCGGCTCGACTCCCTGTCCGATCAGGTAGAGCCCCCATTGAATCTGGAAGAAAACAGAGAGCTCGCCCCGGGCGTTGAGGCGCTCTGCCTCGCCCAGCGCGGGGCGGATGAACTCGATGAAATTTTTCCGGGTTCCGGGCAGATCGGCGGCGAGGCGATTCTCGCACCGGGCGTCCTCGAGGGCGTGCCATATCTGAAAGAGGCCGGGACGCTCCCGGTTGGCGCGGGCGGCCCGCGCCAACCAGCGAAGGGAGCCCTCGATCCGGTGGGCGACCTCGATGAGCGTCATTCCCTTCTGGTAGCGGATGACATGCTCGTCGTCGAGATCTCCGCCGAGCCGCTCGAGGGTGCGCTCGGGGTCCTCGATGAGGATGGTGGACTTTTCCTGGTGCGCGATGTCGCCGTAGCGAAGGGCGAGGCTGTAGTCGTGCGAGGTGACCTGGGCCAGGACCTCGAGCCGGTTGCGGCGGCGCTCCATCTGGGGGGCCGCCCTAGAAGTGGTTGTCGAAAATGTCCTCGATCACCTTCGCGTCGAACGAGTTCACTTTGCTGAAGATGGTCGAGGCGGCGGCTTCCATCGGGTCGAACTGAGCCGCCATGCGCGCCCAGTCGATAAGCCGCCGGGTGCTGAACGTGGAATGGATTTTTTCGTTTTTCATCGCCTCGCGCACGTCGTTCGCCACGCGGACCATCCGCTCGATAAGCGCCTGGTCGGTGTTTCCGCTCCGGTGCATGGTCACCTCGACCTCGACATCGAAGGGGAGGTAGTCCATCTGCATGGTGACCGGGAAGCGGTCGAGGAGAGCCTCGTTGAGTGGTTTTGTCCCGCCGTAGCGCTGGTTCTCGTGCGGGTTCATGCTGGCGAAGAGGCGGAAATTCGGGTGAGGCCGGACGATTCTGCCGTCATACTCCGAGAGGACGATCATTCGGTCGTCGTCGAGCAGGCTGTGGAGGCAAAAAGCGATCTCGGGGAGACAGGCGTTGATCTCGTCGATGAGGAGCCAGTCGCCCGCCTCCATCGCCTCGATGAGGATCCCGTTGACCCAGTAGGTTCCCTTCTCGTTGATCATGAGCTTGCCGACGAACTCGTCCACCGTTGTCATGCCGTTGAGGTTGACCCGGCGGAACCCGTTGTTCGTCATGTGCGCCAAATGGCGCACCGAGAGCGTCTTACCCACCCCGGTCTCGCCTATTAGGAGGACGGGGAGATTTTCACTGACCGCCCAGGAGATCCGCTCCAGCGTGTTTCCTGCCGGAAGATAGAACTGGGGTCCGGGAACGAAGAGATTGTCATCGTTCTCCCGGTTGAGGGGGATGGCACTCCGCCCGATCCGGTAGGCGCCGTTTTCGACGGACTCGCTGACGGTCTGGGTGCTCAATGCGTTTGCTCCACGGTGGATTTCACTCCAAAAAGAAACATCATGACGGCCTCGAGGACGCCGCCCCCGATGGCGCGCGATTTATCGGAAATCGTGTGGCAGTGCGAGGGCTCGGCGCGCGGGTCCACATCGCCCACCTTGAAGCCCTCGGTGATCTCGATTCCCTCCCGGAGGAGCCCCCTGAGCACACCCCTGATCTGGGCCCGGAGCTCGACGCCGCCAACCGTGGCCACGATGTCGCTCGCCTCGACCAGGTCGCCGATCGCCGCGCACGGCTCGAAGGCCCCGGCCGCGGGAGACCGCAGGAGCCGTTCGGTCGTATATCCCCCGATAGGTCCTGGGATTCCGGTATTCGGCTCGGCCCCGCCCTCGATGATGACCCGGCCGATGTCATGGCCCCGGGCGGTTTCGATGACGGCGTGGGTGTCCACCCCGGCGGTGAAGCCGGGTCCGATCCCGACGACGACCTCGGCCTGATCGATCCGGGTGCCGAGGTTGCGCTTGGCCATGATGGCGTCCACCAGCGCGGCCGGCCCGGCGAGCGGTACGATCTCCGCCCCCGGATCGATGGCGACCGGAAGAACCCCCTCACCCAGCAACGCTTTCGCCGAGGCGAGCATTTCTTCGGGCGAATTTCCCTTGGCCCGCTCCGCCGCCACCCCTTCGACCTCGTGGCGGCCGGTGTAGAGGCATTCGGCGAAGGAAACCGTCCGCCGGACCATTGTGGGGTTTTCCGCCTCGGTGGCGATCACGGGAAACCCGCTTCGCCAGAGGCGGTGGATGATCCCCGTCGCGAGGTCGCCGCCGCCCTTGACGATGACGAGGGCGCCGCCGGGGTTTCTGACAAGGGCGCTCATGGGTTTTTAATTTCCCTCGATAAAAGCGACGGCGTCGATCTCGACGAGCCACTCGGGCCGGGCGAGGCCGCTGACGATCAAAAGCGTGCTCGCGGGGTAGGGCTCGCTCAAAAGGCCGCCCCGCACTTTCATGTGTCCCGGAAAATCCCCCCGGTCGGTCAGGTAGACCGTGAGGCGGATGATGTCTTTCATCCCCGCGCCGGCGGCCTCGAGGGTGTCCCGAATATTGTCGAAGACCTTTTGGGTTTGTGCGCCGATGTCCCCCTCGCCGACCGTGTTGCCGCCGGTGTCCACCGCTACCATGCCCGCGAGCAAGATCAGGCTCCCGCCCGAGACCTTGAAGCCCGTGGAGTAGGCCGCCACGGGTTTGACCGTTTCGGGGACGATTTGCTCCTTGGGCATCGGATATCTCCCTGATTAAAGGTACTGTGAAAGCAAAGCCGCCGGTGGGCGGCAGGACGTGAATCTATCACGCCGGGGAAAGGGGAGGCAACGCGGGCGGGGGGCGGTATCCGTCACAAGTCCAGCAGGTTGCGGGCGATGACGGAGCGCTGAATCTGGTTGGTTCCCTCGATGATCTGGAGTTGCTTGGCGTCGCGCATGAACCGCTCCAGCGGGTGGTCCTTCATGTAGCCAGCCCCGCCGAGAATCTGAACCCCGTCCACGGCGGCTTTCATGGCGATGTCCGAGGCGAAACACTTCGCCGCCGAGAAGTAGTGGACATCCTCCTTGCCGAAGCGGCCCGCGTCCACCATCGCCGCCGCCCGGTAGACGAGTAGCCGCGCCGCCTCGGTGTTCATGAACATATCGGCGATCATGAACTGGACCGCCTGATGCCGGGCGATGGGCACACCGAAGGCCTCGCGCTCCCTGGCGTAGGCCGAGGCGTAGTCGAGGCAGCCCTGGGCGAGGCCCACCGCGCGCGCCCCGATTCCGGGCCGGGCCTGGTTGAATCCGAGCATAGCGGTCCGGAAGCCCCGGTTCTCCCCGCCGATGATGTTCCCGGCCGGTATCCGGCAGTTGTCGAAAAAAAGCTCGCAGGTGGGAATCCCGCGCATCCCCATCTTGCGCTCGGGCGGGCCGATGGCGAGGCCGGGCGCGTCCCCCGGGACGATGAACAAGCTGATCCCCCGGACGCCGGCGCCGGCGTCGGTTTTCGCCGCGAGGACGATGAAATCGGCTTGGGGCGAGCCCGTGCAAAAACTCTTCTGGCCGTTGATGACCCACTCGCCGCCCTCGAGAGAGGCCCGCGTCCGCATGGCGGCGATGTCGGAGCCCGCGTGGGGCTCGGTGGTCGAGAACGATCCGCGCAACTCGCCCGAGGCGACCCCGGAGAGGAGCTTTTTCTTTTGCTCTTCACTGCCGGCGATCTCTATCGGGCGGGTGGCGAGCAGGAAGACGGAAAGAAACAGCGGGCTGTTCGAGCAGACCCGCGCGATCTCCTCGATGGCGATGCAGGCGCCCAGAACCCCCATCCCCGCGCCGCCGTATTCCTCGGGCAAATAGACGCCGAGGAGGCCCTGGTCTTTCATCAGCCCGAAAATATCCTCGGGATATACTTCATTCTCGTCGATATCCGCTGCGCGCGGGGCGATGTGGCGCTCGGCCAGCTCGCGTACGCTCTCCCTGAGCAGGTGGTGCGCCCCGGTGAGCACGAAGGGCATGGCGGCATCGACGGAGAGGGTCATGGCAAAAATTTCCGGGATTAGAGGTCGAGCAGGTTCCGGGCGATGATCATGCGCTGTATCTGGCTGGTGCCCTCGACGATCTGAATCTGCTTGGCGTCGCGCATGAACCGCTCCATCGGGTGATCTTTCATGTAGCCGGCCCCGCCGAGAATCTGAACGCCGTCCACGGCGGCCTTCATCGCCATGTCGGCGGCGAAGGTCTTGGCGGTGGAGAAATAGCGGGCGTTTTCCTTGCCGATCTTCCCGGCGTCCACCATCGCCGCCGCCCGGTAGACGAGCAGCCGCGCCGCCTCGATGTCCATGAACATATCGGCGAGCATGAACTGGACCGCCTGGTGCTGGGCGATCGGAACCCCGAAGGCCTCGCGTTCCTTGGCATAGCCCAGGGCATAGTCGAGAACGCCCTGGGCGAGTCCCACCGCGCGCGCTCCGATGGCCGGGCGCATCTGGTTGAAGCCGATCATGGCCGTCCGGAAGCCCCGGTTCAGCTCGCCGACCTGGTTCTCCTTCGGGATGGCGGCGTTCTCGAAAAAAAGCTCGCAGGTGGACACCCCGCGCATGCCCATCTTCCGCTCGTGGCGGCCGACGCTGAAACCAGGCGTGTCGGTGGGTACGATGAAGTAGGTGATTCCCCGGGTGCCGGCCGAGGGGTCCGTCTTGGCCGCCACGGTGATGAAATCGGCCTTGTCCGGGCCGGTACAGAAACATTTTTGTCCGTTGATGACCCACTCCTCGCCCTCAAGCGAGGCGCGGGTGCGGATGTTCCCGGCGTCCGAACCGGCGTGGGGCTCGGTGAGTGCGTACGAGCCTCTCAATGACCCATTGGCGAGGCCTGTCATGTAGTGTTTTTTCTGCTCCCCGGTTCCGCTCAGATCGATCACCCGGCTCGAGAGCATGTTGAGGACGATGAATATCGGGCTGTTCGAGCAGAAACGCGCGATCTCCTCGATGGCGATGCAGCCGCCCATGAATCCCATCCCTCCGCCGCCGTATTCCTCGGGAAAAAAGATGCCAAGAAGGCCCTGGTCCTTCAAAAGCTGATAGATGTCCTCGGGGTACTCTTCACTCTCGTCGATCTCGGCGGCGCGCGGCGCGATGTGGCGCTCGGTCAGCTCGCGCACCATCTTGCGGAGCATCTGCTGCGGCTCGGTGAGATCGAAGGGCAGGGGGGCTTCGGTTTCCTGGTTCATTTCGAGCTCCACGGGTGAATTTGAGTAGATGGCTCATGATCCGCCCGCGCCCGCCGGGCTGTCAATGTGCCCGGGTATTCGGTGTGGTTGCCGGAGGAAGTGGGGATTGCTGGTGGAGGGAGAGCAAAGTAGGCTCCGGGGGAACTCCGGGTTCAATCTCAAGGGAAGGAGTCACCGTGGCCGATCTGATCATTCGTGGCGGCTATGTCGTCGATCCCTCGCAGGATATCGAGGGAACAATGGACATCGAGATTCGCGGCGGGCGCGTCCACCGCCTCGCGCCGCATATTGAGCCGCGAGGACGCCCCACCCTGAACGCGCGGGGGCGGATCGTCACGCCCGGGCTCGTCGATCTTCACTGCCATTTCTTCGAGGGGGTGAGCCACTACGGGGTGAACCTCGAGGCCTCGATGCTCACGCGCGGGGTGACGACGGCGGTGGACACGGGGAGCGCTGGCTCCCAGACCTTCCCGGCCTTCAGGAGCGGATTCCTCGATCCCGCGCGGATGACTACTCGCGCTTTTCTGAATATTTCGGCGGGTGGGCTCCTCATCGACGGGCTGGGCGAAAATATCGACATGCGGGCGCTCCGGGTGGGAGACGCCGTGGATTGCTACCGGGCGAACCGGGACCTGCTCCTCGGGATGAAAGTGCGCCTCAGCCGGAACGTGGTCGAGCGAAGCGGGGGAAAACCGCTCGATGCGGCTCTCGACGCTTCCCGCACTCTGCGGGTTCCGCTCATGGTCCATGTGGGCGACACTCCCGACTCGCTTCCGAAAATCCTCAAAAAACTCAGGCCGGGCGATGTCCTCACCCACGCTTTCCACGGGAGGGGGGAGGGAATCCTCGACCGGAGGGGACGGGTGCGCCGGGCGGTCTGGGAGGCCAGGGACCGGGGGATACTCCTGGATGTAGCGCACGGGCGGGCGAGTTTTAGCTTCGATACCCTCGAGGCCGCGATGGCCCAGGGGCTCATGCCGGGCAACCTGAGCACCGACCTTCACACCCACTGCATCAACGGGCCGGTGTACGACTTCCCGAGCCTGATGAGTAAATTCATCGCCCTGGGGTTTCCGCTCGCCGAGGTGATTCGCCTCAGCACACAGACCGCGGCGGCCTGGCTCGGGATGGAGGGGGAGATCGGAACCCTGCGGCCCGGTGCGCGGGGAGATGTGGCAATCTTTCGCCTTCGCGAGGGGCGGTTTGTTTTCACCGACTCCGAGGGGGAGAGGAGGCGGGGGAGCCGGATGCTCGAGGCGACACGCGTTGTCTTGGGCGGGGAGCCGCTTCGCCCCTCCGGAAAAGACAAGCGGCGACTGGCGAGGATCTTCAGGTAGCCTTTACAATAGCTAAAACCCACTCCCGCCGTCTCCAAATAGGTCGCTAGGGCCTTGACGGGCCGCTGGCGCCGGGGTAGTTTTCATCGTTGTTTTGAGTGGTATTTGAAGGGGTTTTGGGTCATGCGCGAGAATCCGGTTCAGACGGTGTTTTGGAGGGGCCGATTTTTCTTCGGCTTTACCCCCGTCCGCCTGCGTGCCGCCTCCGGCTGATTGACCCGAAGCGGTGGCGGACGGACATTCCGGCCGCCCCGGCAATACGAGATATGTTTTTTGCCACGGGGCTCGAACCGTGGCGATTTTTTTTTGAGTTAACAAATCACCGAGTCTAAGACTCACCGCAAGGAGAGAAGACGATGATTGTCGTGATGAAAAAAGGCGCCACCGAGGAGGAGATCGAGGGGGCCGTCAAGCGCGTTAAGGATCTTGGCTGTACGGAGCACGTTATGCGCGGAGTCGAGCGCACCGTCATCGCCGCCCTCGGCGACGAGCGGGGAAAGAACATGGAAGAGGCGCTCAGTGTGCTGGCCGGCGTCGAGAACGTGATGCCCGTCGTCAAACCCTATCAACTGGCAAGCTCCGAGGGGCGGGTCGAGCGCTCCGTGGTGGAGGTGAGGGGCGTAAAATTCGGTGGCCCCGAGGTGGTCGTGGTCGCCGGTCCCTGTTCGATCGAGAGCAGAGAGCAGATTCTCGAGTCCGCCGAAGCGGTCAAGGCGGGGGGGGGGCACGTTCTTCGAGGCGGGGCCTTCAAGCCCCGGACTTCTCCCTACAGCTTTCAGGGAATGGAGGAGGAGGGGCTCAAGTTGCTGGCCGAGGCGCGCGACAAAACCGGCCTCCCCATCCAGACCGAGGTGATGGACACCGAGGACATCGACCTCATCGCCGACTACGCCGATATCCTCCAGATCGGAGCGCGCAACGTGCAGAATTTCTCCCTGCTCAAGAAGGTGGGAAAGGTGAAGAATGCCATCTTTCTCAAGCGCGGCCTCTCCACCACGATTGAGGAATATCTCATGTCGGCCGAATACATCATGAGTCAGGGGAATCCCAACGTGATTCTGTGCGAGCGAGGGATCCGCACCTTCGAGACCGCGCTCCGGAACACGCTCGACATCAGTGCCGTTCCCGTGCTCCAGGAGCTGACCCATCTTCCGGTGACGGTCGATCCCAGCCACGCCGCCGGAGCCTGGCGATTCGTGGGAATCCTCGCCAAGGCGGCCGTGGCCGTCGGCGCCGACGGGCTCATGATCGAGGTCCATCCCGATCCGGCCAACGCCATGTCGGATGGCCCGCAAATGCTCAAGCCCAAGAAATTCGCCCAGCTGATGAAAGAGCTCAAGCCCTTCGCACAGGCCGCGGGCCGCACCATTTAAATTGGCGGTACTCTTTGTTTTCGTCGATGGGTTGGGGCTCGCCCCCGCCGGCCCGGACAATCCGCTTTCCGCGCTCGTTGGAGGGCCGTTGGCCTGCCTTGGCGGCGTTGCGCCGTTGGCCAGTCATGGCGGCACGTCGCCGGGGGGCTTTGCCCTGATCGCGGCGGACGCCTGCCTCGGTGTTCCCGGCACCCCTCAGAGTGCGACCGGGGGCACTTCGCTTTTCACCGGGGTGAATGCGCCGGTTTTCTCCGGCGGACATCTTCAGGGTTATCCCAACACGAAACTCAAGGAGTTGATCGCCCGCGAGGGTCTTCTGCGCAAGGCCCGCGAGCGGGGCGCGCGGGTGGGCTTCGCCAACGCATACACCTCCCGGTTTTTCGAACGCGGCCGCACGCGCCACCGATCGGTCACAACCGTGATGGCGGAGACCGCGGGGATTCCACTGCGGCGGGAGGCGAATCTGAAACGGGGGGAGGCCGTCTGCCGGGATTTCACGAACCGGATTCTCGTGGATTCGGGGCTTGAGATCGATTTGCTCCCGCCCGAGGAGGCGGGCGCCCGGCTCGGCCGGATGGCCGGAGAGGGCGATCTGCTCTTATACGAATATTTTCAAACGGATGTCGTCGGCCACCGGGGTACTTTCGAGGACGCGCTCGAGGTGGTCGAGGGCCTTAACCTGTTCCTGGGGGCGGCCGTCGCGGGGCTTGATCCGGAGTGCGATGTGTTCGTTCTCAGCAGCGATCATGGGAATGTCGAGGATATGTCAACTTCCTCTCATACACTAAATAAAGTTCCTATCTTATTGTGGGGAAAAGGGTTGCGGGAGTCCGGTTTTTCCTCCGATTCTCCGTCGATTCTCGATGTTTCACGGGGAATCCACGCCCTCCTCGGGTGCCGGTGAGGGGTTCCCGGCCGTTTTGACCCATCTGAAAAAAGATTTACGCCGAGCATTTTAATATTGACTGTTGCTTTAAATGTCTATATATTTGTTTTCGTTAGGTTTATCTTTTTTGCATTATTGGTTGCGTTCGCGTTGGGCCATTGGATGAAAAATGGCGGAATGGAATTTATCCATAGAAGAGGTTGGCGTCGGTACATTTCTGCGGCGCAAACGGGAGGAGCGCGGGATTTCCCTTATGGAAGTTGCCAGCTCGACGCGCGTTCGCACATTCTACCTGGAGAAGATCGAAAACGAAGAGTTTGATCGCCTTCCCGCCGTTCCCATCTGCCGCGGTTTTGTTCGCGCCTATGCTCGCCACATCGGCGTTGACGACGAAGAGGTGGTGCTCCGCTACAACGAAAAAGTAGGCGCCATCTCCGAGGACATCGACGAGAATCTCGGCGAAAAATTTATTTTCTCTCCGTACGTTGCCCGGAAGCCTCTCGGAATGCTGGTGCCGGTTGCCGCCGTCGTTTTCTTTATTCTCGCGAGCGGCGCTTTCCTCTGGTTTGTGCGCGGAAAGACAGAGAGCTTCGGAAAGCTTGGTGGATTCACTGATCGAATCAAGGCCGCCGCCGCTCCCGCTTTCAAAGAATTCCAGAATTTTAACGGTGCTTCGAGCGGGCGAAACGATTCTGATGATGTTAAGTCCCTCGCCCGAAACGCTTCTGAAAAAAATTCCCTGAGCGCTCCTGAAAAACCTTTCACCGGTGGCGCGGCGCTGGGTGAGAAGGGAGTCATCAACGACAAGTCATTGAAATCATTGACAAAAAACGCTTCTTCCGAATCCGGGGCATCCGCTTTACTTTCACCGCCACGGGCGGCGGTAAGCGCAATCGATAAGGCCGCGGCAGTGGGTGGGCTCGGTCTGACGATTCAGGCTCTTGAGGATACTTGGGTGCGCCTGCGGGTGGACACGCGAGAACCCATTGAGATTCTTCTTTATCAAGGGACTCAAAGATCCTGGCGCGGGAGCGACCGCTTTACCCTGACGGTGGGAAACGCCGCCGGGACAAAAGTGTTGTTGAACGATAGGGTGGTCTCTCTTCCGCAAACGACTTCGAACATTGTGCGCGAGTTTGTCATCACCGATAAAATGGTGGAGCTTCAACAGGCCTCATCCGCCGACGCTTCGGATTAGCGTTCGCCTCGTCAGCGAGGTCTCATAGACAGCGCCCAACCAAAGACTCCGAAAATTACCTGCAACGACGCATGACAAATTCGATAAAATCCCTTTTCAATGAAACGGCCGGCGGCAAGCGCTTACGCATACGCGGCGCCGATGAAACTTCCATCGCCTGGTGGATGGCGAATCTCGCCCTCGGAATGAAAGTGCCTCTGATCTTCGTCGCTCCCGGGCTGCGGCCCCTTCGGCGCATCGAGGCGAACCTCCGGTTCTTTCTCGGCGGTCAAGGGCCCGGGGCGGGAGCCGGGAGGGAGTTCCCGGTCCACGCTTTTCCGGCCTGGGACGTTTACCCCTATACGCGGATTTCTCCCTCGAGCGAGGTGATGGGCGAGCGGATGGCCGCCCTCGATTTCCTCGTTTCAAAGGCGGCTGGTGGAATTGTCCTCACCACGCCCGAGGCCCTCGCCGGCCGCATTCCCCCGCCCGGGCGGCATCGCGCCAGCTCCCTCCACCTCCGGGAGGGAGAGGAAATCGACCGTGATCGCCTGATTGGTGAGCTTGAGTCGCTGATGTACGTGCGCCGCTCGATTGTCGAATCCCCGGGTGAGTATGCCATTCGGGGCGGAATCATCGATTTTTACTCTCCCCAGGAGAAGCGCCCCGTGCGCATGGATCTGAGGGGAGATGAGATTGACGCCCTCCGCGAATTTCACCCACAGACCCAGCGGGGCCTCCTCACCCGGCCTGAAATCCACATTTTTCCGGCCAGGGAACTCGCCCTCGCCGCCGGGGAAAAGGAAGCGGGCGCGGCGGCGCTCCGGCGGGCGGGCGACGGGTCGCCCGAGCAGGAAAGCCGCATCGAGCGTCTTCTCGATTTACTTGAAGCCGACGGCCAGTTTTCGGGGATGGAGGGGCTGGCCTCTTTTTTTCTTTCCGAGATGGGGACTTTCTTTGACGCCGTTCCGGGGGACGCGGCCTGGGTGATCCTCGAGCCGGACACAGCCGCCGAAGCCGCCTCCCGACTCTGGGCCGATATCGAGGAGGAAGCCTCCCACACCGCCGAGCGTGGGTTGATCGGATACCCGCCGGAGCGTATGTGGCTGCGGCCCGATGAGGTCGAGGAAGCCATTTCCCTTTGGCCTTTCGTCGAACTCGATCCGCTGGGGCTGGATGACCTCCCAGGTCGGGATGAGGAGCCCGAAGGCGGTGCGCCCGCGCTTAATGCAGAGCGCCTGACCCCCGTCAGGGGGCGGGTCGGAAACTTCGTGGCTCAACTCCATGGCTGGCTCGCCGCGGGCGACCGGATCGTCATTGTCGCCGGCGACAAAACACAGGCGCTGCGCGTTCAGGCGCTTCTCAGCGAGCGCGACCTGGGCGTGTCGATCCTGCCTCCCGGAGCGAACCCCGCGGAGGCGGACGAGCGGCTGGTGATCGCCGAGGGGCGGCTCACTTCGAGCATTCGACTCCCCGAGGAGAAGCGGATTTTTTTCCGTTCGGAGGACCTCCTTGCGAGCCCCTCGGGGCGGAGCCGGGAGCGGGGTGATGGCGCGAAGATCCCGGCCGGCGAGGGGTTTCTGGATTTGAAGGTGGATGATTTCATCGTCCACATCGATCACGGGGTGGGGCGGTTCCTCGGCGCCCATGTCCTCGATCACATCGAGGGCCAGGACGAGTTCCTCCATATCGCCTATGCGGGTGGAGACAAGCTTTATGTACCGATGGATGATATCGACCGGGTGCATATATTCAGGGGAACGGGCCAGACCCCCGCGCTCGACAAGCTGGGCGGAAACCGATGGACGAAGACCAAGCGGGGGGTCAAGAAGGCGCTTCAATCCATCGCCCGCGATCTAGTGCGGCTCTACTCCGAGCGCGCCTCTGTCGAGGGGGTCTCGTTCGGCTCAGAGGGGGCCTGGGACGCCGAGGTGGCGGCGGGATTCGAATTCGAGGAGACCCGGGATCAGGAGCAGGCCATCCGCGATGTCCTGGCGGACATGGAAAAGCCCCAGCCCATGGACCGGCTCGTATGCGGCGACGTGGGCTACGGAAAAACCGAGGTGGCCCTCCGGGCGGCGGCCCGGGCCGTCTCCTCGGGACGCCAGGTCGCCCTGGTGGTTCCGACCACTCTCCTGGCGCATCAGCACTGGCAGACATTCAGCGAGCGGATGAAGTCTCTGCCCGTTCGGGTGGAGATGCTCTCCCGGTTTCTCTCCCGGAAGGAGCAGGCCGAGGTGGTCGCGGGAATGGCCTCGGGCGCGGTGGACATTGTTATCGGAACCCACCGCCTGCTCCAGAAAGACATTGTATTCAAGGACCTGGGTCTTTTGATCGTGGACGAGGAACACCGTTTCGGCGTCGTTCACAAGGAGAAGTTCAAGAAAATGCGCGTTAATGTGGATGTCCTCACGCTGACGGCGACCCCCATTCCCAGGACCCTCCAGCTCGCCCTGTCGGGCGCGCGCGATTTGAGCACCATCGAGACCCCGCCCCGCCACCGGCTCGCCCCACGCACCTACATCTCGCGGCTCTCGAAAAAAGTGGTGAGCGAAGCCATCCGCCGGGAGATGGACCGCGGCGGTCAGATTTTCTTCGTCCACAACCGGGTCCAGAGCCTTCCGGCGATGGAGCGCTTCATCAAGACCGCGGTTCCCGAGGCGAGGCTCCTCGTCGCTCACGGGCAGATGAAGGCAGGGGCCCTCGAGGCCGTAATGGAGAGTTTCGTCTCCCGCGAGGCGGATGTCCTTCTATGCACGGCGATTGTCGAGAGCGGGCTGGATATTCCTTCCGTCAACACGATTCTCATCAGCCGCGCCGATACCTTCGGGATGGCCCAGCTCTACCAGCTCAGGGGCCGCGTGGGGCGCGACCGCTTTCAGTCGCACGCTTATCTGCTTGTTCCGGGGACCGAGATGCTCACACGCGAGGCCCGCGAGCGGCTTCAGGCGCTCGAGGAGTTGAGCGAACTCGGCGCGGGGTTCAAGCTGGCCGCGCGCGATCTCGAGATTCGCGGGGCGGGTCATCTGCTGGGTCACCGGCAGTCGGGCCGCATAGGTCAGGTCGGTTTCGAGATGTACTGCCGCCTGCTCGAGGAGGTCCTCCAGGAGGCGCGGGGCGGCTCGGTCGATTACGACGAGCCCGAGGTGACCGTCCCCGTGGCCGGTTCCGTCCCGCCGGACTGGGTCCCGGCTCAGGCAGAGCGCCTGGAAATCTACCGGCGGACCTCGGCGGCGGCATCGCCCGAGGAATTAAAAGAACTCGGGGGAGAGCTCGCCGATCGGTTCGGGCCGTTGCCCGTCCGGGCGAGGAGGCTCCTCCAACTCGGTGAGCTTCGGCTCGCTTGCCGCCGTTGCGGGGTGAGGACCTTCCACATGAGGGGAAAGCGGGTGTTTCTCGAGACGTTTCCGGGCGACTATGAACTCTCGGCCGCCTTTCTGGCCACCTCCGGAATCGTTTTCACCGGGACCCATAGTTTTGAACTCTCCATAAAGGGGAGTTGGGACGAGGATTTCGATCGTATAATGGCGTTGCTCGAAACATTTGGAGCGTGCTCCGTGGCCGGCGAGGAGAGCGGGGCGGAGGAATCCGGGGCCGCATCCTCGTTGGCGGCTTCCCTTCCCGAAGGAAAAGAGTCGAAATGATTACAGACGGCAAGAGAAAGAGGAGACTCGCGGGGGCCATGATTCTGGCGCCGGCCCTTTTTCTGGCCGGATGCGATTCGAATACGGCGGGGGGCGATTCCCGTTCGGTGATTGCCGTCGTGAACGGATCGCCGATCACCCGAAAGGATATACAGACCGCTATGATGGCCAAGGCCGATGGGAGCGAGCTCTTCGGCGGAAACGAGGACCTCAGCCGGGCCCTCGTCGAGGAGCTTGTCGAGCGCCGGCTCATACTCCAGCGTTCCCGCGATATGGGGGGGGGGGGTCGAGGAGGGCAGGGTTCGCGCAGCCGTCCAAATGGTTACCAGGCCGTATGGCTCCCCCGAAGAGTTGGAGAAAATCCTCCGCGGGGAGAGTATTGACATGGAACAATGGAAAAAAGCGCTCCGGGAGACATTTGAGATCGAGCAGGTGCTCGAAAGAGAGGTATACTCCCGTATCAAAATCGGGGACGAGGAAATCGCCCGGGCATATCAGAAGAGCCCCGAGCGCTACCGAATCGGAAGGCGCTGGCGTGTTCGCCAGATCGTGGTCGGCTCCGAGGAGGAGGCCAAACGCCTCCGGGGGCGGATCGTGGACGGGGTGCCCTTTTCCCGCCTTGCCCGTCAGGTCTCTCTCGGCCCCGAGAGTCAAAAGGGCGGGGATATGGGTTTGTTCACCGAGGGTCAGTTTCCCGAGAGGGTCGAAAAGGTGATTCGGAATCTCAAGGAGGGAGAAATCAGCGGGGTTGTCCAAACCTCCTCGGGATTTCATCTGTTCCAGGTAACGGAGACCCGTTCGGGCGGAATACAGCATTTCCAGGCAGTCCGCGACGAGATACGGTCCGAGCTAACGGCCGAAAAGAGCCGTGAGCTTCTGAAGCGATGGCTCGCCAGGCTCAAGAAAAAATCCGAGATTCGCTATTACTGGAGAAATTTAAATGAACGCGCGGCTGGCTAGCGGCATCGCCGCAATATATCTATTCCTCTCGGCGGGGGCTCCTCTCGCGGATGCCAAACCCATCACCATCGAGCGCATCGTCGCGAAAATCAACGAGGAAATAATCACCCTCAGCGAGCTTCAGGATTTTGTCCAGGAGGAAAATAAGAAGATCAGAGGCCAGTTTACCGGAAAAGAGCTCGAAAGCCGGCTCCGCGAAATGGAGCTGGCCGCGCTCGACCTGCTAATCGAGAAAAAGCTGATATTGCAGCGGGCCAAGGACATCGATATTTCCGTCAGCGACAAGGAGCTTGAAACGGCCATCCAGGTGGTGCTGGATCGGAACAAGATACAGGTGAATCAACTCGGGTCCTTTCTCGCGGCGGAGGGGAGATCCATCGATTCCTTCCGCGGTCAAATGCGCCAGTCGATTTTAATCAGAAAGGTCGAGGGGCGAGAGGTAAGCTTTCGCCTTTCGGTGAGCGAGCAGGAAATCGCCGACTTTTATCAGGCGAATATCGAGAAGTTCCGGAAAGGGGAGGCGAGGCGGATTCGCCAGATCTTTTTTCCGGTGCCGAAAAAGGCTTCCAGGGACGAGGACGAGGAACAGCGCGCCAAGGCGAGAGCGGCCTTCAAGCGCGTGAATCGAAACGGGAAGAATTTTGCCTTGATCGCCAAGAAGGATTCCGAGGGCCCCGCTTCCGCCCGGGGAGGGGATCTGGGTTTCATCAAGAAAGGCGAGTTTTTCCCGGAGTTCGAGAAAATAATTTTCTCGATGCCCGTGGGCAAGACGGGGGAAGTGATACGGACACGGGCGGGTTATCATATTTTGTTCGTCGAGAGTAAACGCTCGGGCAAGATTACTAACCTCGACCTGATATCGGGAAATATCCGGAAACGGATTTTCAGGGAGAAGAGTGCGAAGCGCCGCCGCGAATGGATCTCCGAGCTCAAGCGCGCTGCGTTTCTCGAGGTCGATTTCAACCCGCAGGTCAACAGCACCGGGGCGAAGGGCTCGTTCGAGGCGCTGTTCCGCGATGTGCGCGAGCAAATCTCCTTCAAGCTCGTCGCCGTCCAGTTGCTCAAATCTTCGGATGTCATCGGGCGGGAAAAACTGTTCTGGACCTACGGTTCGAGCCGGAGGGACGAGCGGTGGGAATCCGACATGCTCAAGGTGGACGATAAGCTTTTTCTCGGAATCGACGATATCGATGGGCTCAAGAGTATCCACCGCGAATTTATCAATCCCGATCCGGCCACGAATTTATATGTCTACGAACACAATTATCTGCTGCCCAATTCCTATCTCGGGAAAGTCAGCTTCGCCGATCTCATCAAGGAATTTTCCCTCTCCCCGCGGAAAAAAAAGATTGCTCTGGTCACGGACGAGGACAGGGTTCGCCTCGAGTTCGAGGTGAGGGTGGAGAAAACTAGGAGCATCGTGGCCGACCCCAAGGAAATCAAGTAGCCGGGAGCCATCCCCTGTGCGGCTCGATCTGTTTCTCACCGTCAGCAGACTCGTCAAAAGAAGATCCGCGGCCAAAAGCCTCATCGACCGCGGCGGAGTGCGCGTGGCGGGGGCGCCCGTCAAGGCGGGCCGAAAGCTCGCCCGGGGGGATGAGCTGGAAATCACTCTCGGGCAGCGGGAGCTGAGGATACGGGTCATGGGCTTCGCCGGGCGGGGGGCGGCGAAGGCGGCGGCGCGCGATCTCTATGAAGTGCTCGAGGAGAATCTGCCCGGCGATGTCTCGCACCCGCCTGAGGACTCCGCTTCTGGGGAGGCCCCGTCCGGGGAGGACGCCTCCTTCGGGGAAATTGACGGCCCCATTGATTTTCTGGAGGGGCGCTAGGGTTTTTTCTTGAGCGCCGGGCGCGAGCCCCTTGATCGGCGGGGGCAAGCCTGCTAGATTCCCGATCAGTCAAGTAGCGGGAAACCGCCGCCGGACTAAAGAAGAAAAAGGCTTCCAACTTTAATGCCGTCCAGGGAGACGGCCAAGGAGGATGCCGGGATGAACTCCCGACATCGGGCGAAAAGCCCGGAAATTCCATGTGCATGCTGGCCTCCAATCCGGGCGGAATGGAGGTTTTTTTTCGCCTCCACGGCCGTATTCGTCTCTCCTGAATTCGAGGGCCGGACCGGTGCGTGAGCCGATGCGTGAGGAAATCGGGGCCGACCAGCTTCACCGGACGCTCAAGCGCCTCTCACACGAAATCATCGAGCAGACCGGCGATCAGGGCTCGCTCGCCCTCGTCGGCATCCGTACCCGCGGGGTGACGTTGGCCGAAAGGCTGGCCCGGACCATCGAGGAGTTGGCGCGGTTCCGCCCGCCCGTGGGCGCGCTCGACGTGACCCTCTACCGCGACGATCTCGACCGCACGGGGGGCGCCCGCCAGCGGCTCCGGAAGACCGACATCCCCTTCTCCTGCGAGGGAAAAGACATCGTTTTGGTGGACGACGTTCTGTTCACGGGCCGGACGGTTCGGGCGGCGCTGGCCGCCATCGTGAATTTTGGCCGGCCTGGGCGGGTCCTTCTCGCCGTCGCCGTTGACCGGGGCGCGCGCGAGTTGCCCGTCCGGGCGGATTTCGTCGGCCGGAACATGGATGTCCTCCCGGACGAGGAGGTCCAGGTCCTCTTCGAGGAGAGCGACGGGCGCGACGGCATCGTTGTGCGGGACTCGCCCGACTTCGCGAAACGTCATATTCCGAAAAATATCCCGAAAAATTTTGAGACGCATCCCGCAGCCCCGGAGGATTCGCCATGAAGCCGGAACCGTTACACCGAAAAGATCTGCTCTCCATCCGGGACCTGTCTCCGGGGGAGATTCTCTTTTTGCTCGAAATGACCGACTCGTTCCGGGAGGTGAACGAGCGCGAGATCAAGAAAGTCCCCACCCTTCGAGGCAAGACGGTGGTGAATCTCTTCTTCGAGCCCTCCACCCGGACGCGGACCAGCTTCGAGATCGCCGGAAAGCGCCTCTCGGCCGATGTCATCAACATCTCGGCCGATGTCAGCGCGGCGAAAAAGGGAGAAACCCTTCGCGACACCGCCCGGAACATCGAGGCGATGGCCACCGATGTCGTCGTCGTGCGCCACCCGGCCTCGGGGGCCCCGGCCTATCTGGCGCGGGAGCTTCGTTGCGGGGTCGTGAACGCCGGGGACGGCTGCCACGAGCACCCCACCCAGGCACTTCTGGATCTCTACACCATCCGGGAACACAAAAAGGATTTCGAGGGCCTTCGCGTCTCGATTGTCGGTGACATCGCCCGGAGCCGGGTCGCCCGCTCGAACATCATCGCCCTGGGCAAGCTCGGGGCCGAGGTCATGATCTGCGGCCCCCGGACGATGCTCCCCGCCGAGGCCGAGAGCCTCGGGGCGCGGGTGACGACCCGGGTCGAGGAGGCCATCGAGTGGTCCGACGTCCTCATGGCCCTGCGGATACAACTTGAGCGCGGCGGAGGAGCCTCCTTCCCGAGCGCGAGGGAGTACGCCAACACTTACGGCATCAACCGGAAACGCCTCGATGGGGCGAAACCGGACCTGCTCATCATGCATCCGGGGCCCATCAACCGGGGGGTCGAGATGTCGCCCGACGTGGCCGACGGGCCGTTCTCGGTCATCCTCGAGCAGGTGGCGTACGGCGTCGCCTGCCGGATGGGGATTCTCTATCTCCTCGCGGGTCAGCGGAGCGCTACCAGCGCGGATGTGCCCGGCGCGGAAGCTCCCGGCGCGGACGCTTCCACCGAGGATGGTTCCGGAGCGGCGGCGGCCGGCGGCGGCGCGGGCGAAACGCGGAAGCCGGAGGTGGAAAATGCCGTTGCTCGTTAAGGGCGCGCGCTTCATCGACCCGGCCGAGGGGGTGGACGGCGCCTTCGACCTCCTGATCGAGGACGGGCGGGTGGCCCGCATGGACCGCGATATTCCCCCGGGGGAGGGAGTCGAGGTGCTCGATGCCTCCGGGCTCGTCGCGGCGCCGGGTTTTATCGACATGCACGTCCACCTGCGCGAGCCGGGCGAGGAATATAAGGAAGATATCGAGAGCGGAACGCGCGCGGCGGCGGCGGGCGGCTTCACGGCGGTCGCCTGCATGGCGAACACCGACCCGGTGAACGATACGAGTTCGATCACCGAGCGCATTTTAAAGCGCGCCCGCGAGGCGGCGGCCTGCCGGGTCCATCCGATCGGGGCGGTCTCGGCCGGGCTCGCGGGGGAGCGGCTCACCGAGATGGCCGACCAGAGGGCGGCGGGCTGCGTCGCTTTCTCGGACGACGGGGTGCCCGTCAGGACGGCCCAGCTCATGCGCTCGGCCCTTGAGTACGCCGGCATGCTGGGGGCGGCTGTCCTTGACCACGCCGAGGACATGAGCCTCTCGAGCGGACGGGTGATGAACGAGGGGGCGGTCTCGACGGCGCTTGGTCTCGGTGCCAATCCCGCCGCCAGCGAGGATATTTGCGTCTTTAGGGACATCCGCCTCGCCGCCCTCACGGGCTCGCGTCTCCACATTCTTCACACCACATCTGGCGGAGCGATCGATCTGATTAGAGAAGCTAAAAACAAAGGGATAGAGGTTACATGTGAAGTAACACCTCACCATTTTGCCCTCACCGAAGAGGCGGTACAGAGTTTCAACTCGGCAGCCAAGATGGCGCCGCCCCTGCGCTCGGAAGCCGACCGCCAGGCCCTCATCGCGGGGCTCAAGGACGGCACCATCGAGGTTATCGCCTCGGACCACGCCCCTCACTACGAGGCCGAGCTCCAGGTCGAGTTCGACGCCGTACCCTTCGGGATCGTCGGGCTCGAGACGGCGGTGTCTCTCGCTCTCGACCGGCTGGTCCACGGGGGAGCGCTGACGCTTCCCCAGATGATCTCGAAATTCACGGCGGGCCCGGCGAAAATCCTCGGGTTGGAGGGTGCTTCACTCCGGGTGGGCGCGCCGGGGGACGTGACGATCCTCGACCCTGAACGGATGTACGAGGTCTTGCCCGAGGCGTTCGAGAGCCGGGGGCGGAACACCCCCTTCGGCGGGATAAAACTAAAGGGCCGCGCCGCCGCCACCATTGTCGGCGGGAAGATCGTGATGAACCGCATCGGCGGCGAGACGGTGATTCATGCCGGCGTCCCGGAGGCCACCGGAACGGGAGTAATGCATTGAGCTACAGAAATATTCGGACCGCAGTTCTGGCTTTGGAAGACGGGCGAATCTTCAGGGGCCGCGCTTTTGGGGCCGTCGAGGAAGCAACAGGCGAACTGGTCTTCAACACCGCCATGACCGGCTATCAGGAGATCCTCACCGACCCCTCCTACCGGGGCCAGATGGTGATCATGACCTACCCCCATATCGGCAACTACGGCGTCACCCCGGCCGATGAGGAATCGGGCGGGACCTGGGCCGAGGCGTTCATCGTCAAGGAGGTGTGCCGCGCCTACTCGAACCACCGCGCCGGCGGCGATCTGGACAGCTATCTAAAGGAGCGGGGCACCCCCGGCATCGAGGGTATCGACACCCGCGCGCTGACGCGCCATATCCGCGAGGCCGGGGCACTCAGGGCGGTGTTGTCTTCGAGTTGTGAAAATGAAACTGCGCTGGTCGCCCGCGCGAAGGCGAGCTCCGGGCTCGACGGGCGCGATCTGGTGCGGGACGTGACCTGCGAGGCTGCCTACACTTTTGGCGAAAAAAAGGGCCGGCCCCTCTGCGTGGCCTACGATCTGGGGGCCAAGCGCAATATCTTCGAGCAATTATCCGGGCGCTTCGACCTCGAAATCGTCCCCGCCTCTGAAAGCGCCGAGGACGTACTCGCCCGCGATCCGCGCGCCGTTTTTCTATCAAACGGCCCCGGCGATCCGTCGGCGCTCGGCTACATCGTCGATAACGTCAAAAAACTACTGGGCCGGGTCCCCGTCACCGGCATCTGCCTGGGCCATCAGATTTTGGGGCAGGCGCTGGGCGGCAAGACATTTAAACTGAAATTCGGCCACCACGGCGCGAACCACCCCGTCCAGGACGCCGAGACGCGAAAAGTCGCCATAACGTCACAAAATCACAGCTTCACCCTCGACCCGGATTCTCTTCCCGAAGGTGTCGCCGTGACGCACGCCTCCCTCAACGACCAGACCTGCGAGGGCCTGCGCTCCAATGACCCCAAGGTATTTAGTGTCCAGTACCACCCCGAGGCCTGCCCGGGGCCGCATGATGCGAGGGAATTGTTTGACGCGTTTTACGAGTTTTGTGTGGGGTAGGGGAATTCAATTAATAATTGTATGCTTGTGGGAAGTTTTTTTAACCAGTTTCGATTAGGAGGTGAAATTTCATGGCTGATTTCCCATATGCGTTAAAGGTAACGATCATTAAAGATTTTCTTCCACATGTTCAATCAGGAGGCATTCCAGATAAAGTAACTCAGAGATGGCTCCCAAGTATTGGATTTAAAAGTAGTAGTGACAGACCTCTAATCCCAATATTGGTATTTTGAAGTTTATAGATTCTTCAGGGAAACCGACAGAAAGATGGCAAAATTATAGGAACAAATCAAAATCCCCTGAAGTTTTAGGAGAGGCAATACGTGATGGGTATAAAGAATTGTTTAATACTTACCCTGATGCCAATCGCAAAGATAATGAGGCTCTCCGAAACTATTTCGCAGCAAATACTGCCTTAGCTGATAGGGCTATTAGTGCCATGCTAAGTACCTTTAAGGCGCTATGCGAGTTGGCTAGTTTTGACGGTGATCCTGCTTCTGTTAAGCCCGAAGTGAAAATACAAGAGGTAACTCCCGATCCAATCGCACCTCCTGTGGTAAGTCGAACAACGAGTACAGGAACAGGAGTTACGATAAATATTAATATTGAAATTGGCATGCCCGATTCAGACAAGGCAGACACTTACGACAAGTTTTTCGCGGCATTGAAGAAGCATATTCTTAAAGATGATTAGTATCATGAATAAAGAGAGGGTCATCAGGGATTATGTGTCTCGTGTAAATAATTTCAAAAAAGAAATTCACGAAATATTGAGTGTCCACGAAGATTCTCCGTCCCGTGTAGTTT